>JBJFAF010000114.1:0-11499 GCA_051887755.1 Candidatus Coproplasma sp. | reverse complement strand
GTTTACGTTTGTATAGAGTTTTAATTCAAATCGTCCAAATTGAAGAAGGGGGTAAGGTAATCTGCGGTGTTGTAGCACATCTCTTTAAACAGCGCCTTGCTCTCGTCAAAGCTTAAAGTACTGCACAGCGGCTGGTTTGCAAACGCAAGGTAGAGCTTATTCAAATCTCTTTCCTTAATTCCTTCGTATGTGCTGTCGATATTTACGCAGTTTCTGTAGACCAAGTTTTTAACTTCGGTCGGCAAGGGGTTGGACACGATAGGCTTGACTTGACCGTTGGAGAATATGCAGTTGGTCTCAACTATAGAGCCTTTTGGCATCTGCGGCATTTGACCTAAGTTCGGCATATTCACGTTGGAGATAATAGTACCAAAGCCCATAATCGCCTTCATTAAATCGACTGCTATTTCCGAAGATTTTACAAGGTTAAACTTCTTTCTTCCTTCAGCCATTTCGATTGACTCTTCAATCTTTTTCTTTTGGTCAGCCTCACGCCAGTCGACGGAGGTTAAATTGTACTTCCATTCCTTAACGGCTTGCGGGGAGGAGATGTACCATTTGTTGTTCATAAATTCAACTAAATGCCTGTCTCCTGCCGCCGCTAACGCACCGTACTTTTTAAACAAGTCCATCTTGACCTTATTGCCGTATGCAAACGGGTCGGTCAAAAATCCGAAGTGGCTGCCGTCGGCAGAGGGGTACTCGTAATAGCCCTCTTCAAAGTACTTTTGCATAAACTCTGGCAAGAGCGATAGTAGCTCGTAATCTTTGTACCGTGCCTCGGTTATCCAGGTAAAGTGGTTTACGCCGCATGCGTCGGTGTAAATATCGTCCTTGGTCGCCTCAACGCCCCTCGTCTCCTTAAGCACGCAACATAAAAACTGCTGTGCGTGAAAAACTTCGTGGCAACAGCCGAACGCCTTAATTTCGGGGAATACGTCGTATAAGGTCTTGACGCAGATGCTCATAGGGTTGGTAAAGTTGATGACCCAAGCTTTAGGGCAAATTGCTTTAATCTTTCTTGCAAACCCCTCGTATAGGGGTACGGTTCTCATAGAGCGGAGAACGCCGCCGGGACCTACCGTGTCGCCGACGGACTGATAAATGCCGTACTTTTCGGGGGTGTGCACGTCGCTGCGCATCTCCTTGAACGTGCCAGGAAGAATGGAAAGCACTACGAAGTCTGCACCCGTCAAGGCGTCGTCGAGGCTGTCGTAGACGACGTAGTTAAACTTAGAAATCGCCTTACTATCTTCGTTTATGTGCTTGCCGATTGCGGCGTTGCGCTCGGCGGCGGGCTTGTCTATATCGTACAGGGCTATCTCACCGCCCAAATTTTCGGCAAGAGCCAAGTCGGACATAAATACCCTCGCCCACAGCTTAGAGCCGCCGCCTATGTAGCAGATTTTAACGTTTTTAACCATTTTAAGCCCCCTTAAAACACGTTAGAGTAATGCGCACTATACTAAAAGTATAATGCGCATTACACTTAATAATTAGTCTTTGATTTTATCGACGTGCGCTACGAAATTCTTATCGAAGTAGTAGCGGTAATTCTCGTCTTTATCGTGGCTGTCGTACCAGATACGGGCAAAGATTTTGTCGGTCTTTGCAAGCCTGTCGAACTCCCAAACGAAATCTTTATACAGTGCGTGCTCCCAATGTCCTGCACGGAGTACTGTGTAAGCGTCGGCGGTAAATTTCTCGCCGTCCGAATTTTCCCAATCGAGCTTTTTATACATATCGCCGTCAAAGCACAGCGGGGTCAAGCACTTGCCGCCGTGCGCCTCTGCAACCGTCTTTAAATCGTCTGCCGTGATAAGGCTGTCGGGCTTTTCTATGTCGTAGCCGTACGCCGCTATCTTCTCCTCGTAGCTTTGGGGAGCAGGGGCGGGAATTTCGGTGGGGAGCTTAACGTCCGCCCAAGAGAGCTTTTTAAGCTCTTTAAACTTTTCCGTACCGCCAAAATACGCTATCGCCCTTGCCTCGTCGCCCTGTTTGACCCAATGAGAGGGCGAGTTTTCGTCCTTTAACAGGCGTTTAACCGCAAACTGTGCGATTACGGGTGCGGGCACTATCTTGCCCATTTTATAGATTTTATGGCGAAGTTCCATTTCCTTCCAGAAGTCCTCGCTCGATTGACCTTGGAAGTGGAAGAGCTTTTCAAGCTCGTCGCTGTCGTAGTACCACATACCGTGGAAGTTTCTCGTGGCGTTGTACCAGGGTTTAAAAAACTGTTGGAAGCTGCCGCCGATAATTTTAAAGCCCGAATCGTACGTTCCGTAGCCGTATTCACGGGTGGATGCGCCGCCGCCGATGTTATAGACCTTCTTCCAGAACGTTTCGGGCAGAGTGCCGTCTTTATATCTCTTTAAAAAGTTTAATAAAAGTATGCCGCTATCCTTTGCGGTAACCCACTCTAAGGGTGCGTCGAAACAGGTATGGAACATAAGTCCGTCGTGCAGATTGTCGGAAAAGAGGTTGTAGTGGTAGATAGCCGTCTGCCTCAAAACCGCCCATTTTGCAACGCTCGACTGCAATACTGCGTACTCGCCCAAAATTTTGGTGGAGGAGTATAACTCAAAGGGGCCGGACACCAAAGGCTCGCCCACTCTGCCGTATTTATGTGCGCCCGTGCGGTTGCCGTAAACTGCCACGGAGGAGATGTGTATAAGCTTGGGTTGGTTGTCCTTAATCGCCTCAATTGCCTCAATAAGGTTTTTAACGCCCGTTACGTTGCAGGCAATTGCGGCTTTGGGATTGCCGTCGGAGGTGGGGGGGATGACTGCGCCGAGGTTTAAAACGACGTCGCAGCCCGAAACGAGGTTTTGGCACACTTTTGCGTCTGCCAAATCGCCGTAGACTATTTCGATTTTATTTTTTAACGTCTCGCAGGACTTTAAAAGAGCTTTAGCTTTTGCGTTGCTCCTGCACAATATTTTAAGCTTATCCGCAACCGCAGGGGCGTTAGCAAGCGCCGTCATAAGGCACGCACCCATATTGCCCGTTGCGCCCGTAATTGCAACTATCATTTTCATATTCTCCTAAGTAAACTATATATCAATTATATCACTTTCTCCGCCGTTTAGCAATGATATTCAATGATTTGTAACAAAAACTTATTACTTATATAAAGCGGGTAAAAAATATATTTTTTTGAGCCGTTTTTTAGGTTAATGTCCAAAAATGACCATAGTGGCGCATATTAGGGGGTCAATTAAAATAAATAGGTGATATTACGGGGTTTAGGTTGAAAAAGCCGTAAAAAGCACATATTAGTGGGTTAAACTAGTTGAATAAATAATATTACGGGGTTTAAAGTTGAAATTAAGCGTAAAAGGCGTATATTGTGGGGTCAAAATGGCTAAATAGGTAATATTACGGGGTTAGAAGTCGAAAAACGGTATTAAATGGCACATATTAGGGGGTTAAATGCGTTATTAAAGCATAGTAGTGGGTCTATTTAATCGGTAAATATGCTTAAATAAAATAATTGCCCCCATAATATGCCGCAATGAACGGTATATTACAGGGGATTAAATTAATTGCCGATTATATTAAGTTTATTATAATTTATAACAAAAACCTTTAAATTATGCTTAAGCGTTAGGGGGATAACTGCGCATACCGAATATTGCCGTGCCGAGCCTAATCATATTACTGCCGCACTCAACGCACAATCTCCAGTCGCCGCTCATACCCATAGAGAGGTATTTTATATCGGGTAAAGTATTTTTAAGCTTATCGAACTCAGCTCGCATTTGACTTGCAAGGCTCTTTAAAAGTTCGGTATCGTCGCTGTCGGGTAGCATTGCCATAAGCCCAACAACCTTTAAGCCGTCCATTGCGTTTACCGCCTTGCACGCCTCCTGTGTTTGGCTTACGTCAAAGCCCGACTTCGTTTGCTCGTTGCCGATATTGATTTGAACGAGTACGGAGGAGGTCACTTGCGCACGCACGCTGCGCTTAGAGAGCTCTTCGGCAAGCTCCATTCTGTCAAGCGAATGGTATAAATCAACTTTGCCGATTAAATATTTAACCTTATTCGTCTGCAAATGCCCGATAAAGTGGCGGGTAGGGTTGCCGCATATAAAATCGTATTTGTCTTTAAATTCCTGAACGTGGTTGTCGCCTATATCCGTTATTCCCGCCGCAATCGCCCTGTTGATGTCCTCGGGCGTCTGCGTCTTGACGGCGGCGACTAAAGTCACCTTCTCTCCAAACGGGTTGGTTTGGGGTATTTCGTTAAGTAATTTTTTAACGTTATCTTCAATCATATTCGTTCTGCAATCAGCTGTGCCATTTCGCTGCAGCCAACCTTTTTCATACCTTCTTCCATAATGTCGCCCGTGCGCACGCCGCTGTCAAGCACGCTCTGCACGGCGTTTTCGATTGCGGCGTACTCCTCGCTTAAGCCAAAGCTGTCCCTAAGCATCATCGCCGCCGCCAAAACGGTAGCGATGGGGTTAGCAATATCCTTGCCCGCAATGTCGGGGGCAGAGCCGTGAATGGGTTCGTAAAGACCGCATTTGCTATCGCCCAAAGAGGAGGAGGCGAGCATACCGATAGAGCCCGTAACCTGAGCCGCTTCGTCGGATAAAATGTCGCCGAAAAGGTTAGATGTTACCACCACGTCGAACTGTGCGGGGTTTTTAACGATTTGCATTGCGGTGTTGTCCACGAGCATATCTTCAACCGTGATTTCGGGGTAGTTTTTAGCCGCATACTCGTGCACCGTCTTTCTCCAAAGTCTACTGCTCTCTAAAACGTTTGCCTTGTCGACGGAGATAATCTTTTTTGTGCGCTTTAAAGCAAGTTCGCAAGCGATTTTGGTAATTCGCTCTATTTCCTTGACCGAATACTTCTCGGTATCCCAGGCAAAGTCGCCGCCCTCGGGGGTGTTGCCCTTGCCGCGCTCGCCGAAGTAAATGCCGCCCGTAAGTTCCCTTACGATGATGATTTCAACGCCGTCTTTGACGAGTTCGTACTTGAGGGGGGAAGCCTTTGCAAGGCTCTTCCAAAGCTTTGCGGGGCGGATATTAGAATATAACCCCATAGCCTTTCTTATGCCCAAAAGTCCTTTCTCGGGGCGTATATCGACGGGCATATTGTCCCACTTATAGCCGCCTACCGCACCGAGCAGTACGCTGTCGGAGGCAAGACAAGCCTCAACGGTGTCCTCGGGCAGGGGCTTACCGCATGCGTCGATTGCGCAACCGCCAATCAGCTTATGGGTATAATTAAAGGTGTGACCGAACTTTTTGCCGACGGCGTCTAAGACCTTAATTGCGCCTGCGCAGATTTCAGGACCTATTCCGTCGCCGTCTAATACTACTATATTGTAATTCATCTTAATTCCTCATTTTTGCTTGCGTTCAATAAAACGGCTTAATTGCCCTTTTTGGCAAGGTGCTTTAAAAGTCCGCCGTCGGTTATAATCTCTTGAATAAAATCGGGGAAGGGCTGTGCCTTATAAGTCTTGCCCGTAGATAAATCCCTTATTTCGCCGAGCGACAAGTCCGCCTCGACCAAATCTCCCGCATTAATCTCTTTAGCCGCATCGGGGCACTCCATAATGGGAAGACCGATATTGATTGAGTTGCGGTAAAAAATTCTTGCGAACGAATTTGCAATGACTAAGCTTACGCCGCTCGCCTTGATTGCAAGGGGCGCATGCTCGCGCGAAGAGCCGCAGCCGAAGTTATCGCCTGCAACGATGACGTCGCCGACCTTAACGTTCTTTACGAAGTCGGGGTCGATGTCCTCCATACAGTGCGCTCTTAACGCCTCTTCCGAGCTGTCGTTTAAATATCTTGCGGGAATAATGACGTCGGTGTCGACATCGTTGCCGTATTTGAATACCTTTCCTTTAACTTCCATAATCTACTCCTTAAAGCTCGTCGGGCGTGCATAATTTGCCTGCAACCGCACTTGCCGCCGCAACGTAGGGTGACGCTAAATAAACTTCGCTGTTGACGTGCCCCATTCTGCCGACGAAGTTGCGGTTAGTGGTGGAGACGCACCTTTCGCCGTCGGCTAAAATACCCATATAACCGCCAAGGCAGGGTCCGCAGGTGGGGGTGGAGATGATTGCGCCCGCCTCTAAGAAGATTTGGGCAAGCCCTTCTTCTATGCACTGCCTGTATACCGACTGCGTTGCGGGAATGATAATCGTCCTCACGCCGTCGGCAACCTTTCTGCCCTTGAGTACTTCCGCCGCAATGCGCATATCGGTAATTCTGCCGTTAGTGCAGCTGCCTATAACGACTTGGTCGATAGCAAGCTCGCCCCACTTATCCTTTGTCTTAGCGTTTTCGGGGAGATGGGGGAAGGATACGGTGGGCTGTAAAGCGCTAAGGTCAATATCGTATACTGCGTCGTAAACGGCGTCTTCGTCAGCCTCGTACGCCTTTACGGGGCGCTTGAACCTACCCTTCATATATTCAAGCGCAATCTCGTCTACGGGGAAAATGCCGTTCTTTGCGCCTGCCTCTATTGCCATATTGCACACGGTAAATCTGTCGTCAATGTTCAAATTCTTGACGCCGTCGCCGACGAATTCCATTGATTTATACAGGCAGCCGTCTACTCCGAGCATACCTATAATATGCAGGATTAAGTCCTTGCCGCACACGCCCTTTTTAAAGTTGCCGTGCAACACGAATTTGATTGCGGAGGGGACTTTGAACCAGCAGGTTTGGGTGAGCATACCTGCGCACATATCGGTCGAACCTACGCCCGTAGAGAAAGCGCCGAGTGCGCCGTAGGTGCAGGTGTGGCTGTCAGCGCCGATAACTAAATCGCCTGCGCCGACTAAGCCGAGCTCGGGCAAAAGGGCGTGTTCAATGCCCATCTTGCCTACGTCGTAAAAGTTTTCGATGCCCTGTTCTTTAGCAAATATGCGGCAGGTTTTGCACTGTTCTGCACTCTTTATATCCTTGTTGGGCGCAAAGTGGTCCATAACCAAAGCGATGGACTTGTTGTCCGCAACCTTTTGTGCGCCCGTCTTTTTAAATTCTTTAATTGCAACGGGACCCGTAATGTCGTTTGCGAGCACCAAGTCGAGCTTAGCCGAAATAAGCTGCCCTGCCTCGACGTGGTCGAGCCCTGCGTGCGCTGCAAGAATTTTTTGAGATGCGGTCATTCCGACCTTTTTGCAACTTGTCATAATGTTTTCTCCTGTACGCCGCTGTCTGCGCCGTCACTATTTTGTAAATCTTCGCTCTGTAATTCTTCTGCGGTAACTGCCGCCTCCGTTATTTCAACCTTTTCGCCGACGAAGTCAATCATTACGTTGCCGCTGTCGGTAAAGGCTTTAATCGTCTTTTGCGCACCCTCGTTCTGTGCGCTCTTCTTGTTGGACGTGCCGCTTTTAACCCTTACGGCGGTATTGTATTCGTCCTCTGCGCCGTAGAGGGTTAAAGTGATATTTCCCGTTTCGGTTTCAAAAGTAAAGTCGTTGCCGCTTAAATTAATTAACCCCATATTGCCCGCACTCAGTCGGCAGTCTGCAATAGACGCAAAGGAATTTTCTGCAAGCAACTGTCCCTTTTCAATCCGAAGATACAAATTCTCCTTGACGGTCGTATCGCTTAGGTGGGCGTTTAAAACGCCGCTTACCGCCTCCATAGACGCAAAAGAACAGTCGTTAACGATTAATTCGCCGCAGACTCCGTTTAAATTCAAATCGCCGAAAATTCCGCCGACGAACGAGGCGGAAGTGCGATTGCCTAAAATTTTGACGTCGGGGACGACGTGTGCGGGTATGCAGACCGTTATAGCCTGCTTGCCGAAGGAGATAAGGCGTTTCGCCTGATTTATTATAAGTTTGTTTTCGCCTACGCCTACGTTTACGTTTTTACTGTCGGGTAAGATTACCTTTAACTGCTTATCCTCCGACGCTATTACTTCAAGACGGGCGTCGTACAGACTTAAGCAGACTTCGTTAATTTCGGCGGTGGGCTCAAGTTTAAAAATTTTATTTTTCATAACCGATTAATTTGCAATACCGCCCCGAAAATTAAGGGCGGTAGGCGTTTACATTTTTTTAAGATTTTTTAAAGATTGCGCCTTCAGACGCAGAAGTTACGCTTGCACGGTAGCGCGCAAGATAGCCGTTTACGGGCTTAACTACGGGTGTGAAGGCAGCAAATCTCTTTGCTATTTCTTCGTCCGAAAGCTTAACCGAAAGACTGCAGGAAGGAATATCTATTTCGATTTCGTCGCCGTCTTGGATTATGCCGATAACGCCGCCTGCCGCCGCTTCGGGGCAAACGTGTCCGATAGCCGCACCCCTCGTTGCGCCTGAAAATCTTCCGTCGGTAATGAGTGCGACGCTGTCGCCCAAGCCTGCGCCTACGATAGCCGAAGTGGGGGTGAGCATCTCTCTCATACCCGGTCCGCCTAAAGGACCTTCGTAGCGAATGACTACGACGTCGCCCGCCTTAATCTTACCGCCCGAAATCGCTGCCATAGCCTCTTCCTCGCTGTTAAAGCACCTTGCGGGACCGCTGTGTTTCAACATCTTAGGGTCGACCGCCGACTTTTTGACGACGCACCCCTCTTTTGCAAGGTTGCCCTTAAGCACGGTCAAGCCGCCCTGTTTGGAATAGGGGTTTTCGATTGTGCGTATAATTTCCGTGTTGCGGTTGCGGGCGGAAGCAACGACTTCCTTTAAAGGTTTGCCGCTTACCGTCATAACGTCGCCGTCAATCAAGCCGACGTCGTATAATTCCTTAATTACTGCGGAAATGCCGCCGGCTTCGTGAAGTTCTTCTATATAGTGCTCTCCTGCGGGCGCAAGTCTGCAAAGGTTGGGCGTCTTTTCGCTGATTTCGTTGAGTACGTCTACCGAAATCTGCTCTTTGCTAAGCCCTGCCTCTCTCGCAACGGCGATGAGGTGGAGCACGGTGTTCGTAGACGCACCTATAGCCATATCGACAGTCTCTGCGTTTTTGAACGCCGCAGGGGTCATAATATCGGAAGGGCGAATATCGTTTTTAAGCAAATTCATAACCGCCTCGCCTGCGTTTTTAGCGAGTGCGAGCCTTTGGCTGTATACCATAGGCAGAGTGCCGTTGCCGGGGAGCGCCATACCCAACGCCTCGCAAAGGCAGTTAAGGCTGTTCGCTGTGAACATACCGCTGCACGAGCCGCAGGTGGGGCAGGCGTTGCACTCGTACTCCTTTAATTCCTCGCCGTCTATTTTACCTGCGTTGAATGCGCCGACTTCTTCGAACATGGTCGAAAGAGAAGTCTTTTTGCCGTGAACTCTGCCAGCAAGCATAGGTCCGCCCGAGACGAAGACGGAGGGGATATTGACCCTCGCCGCCGCCATAAGCATACCGGGGATAATCTTGTCGCAGTTGCCAATGAACACAGCCGTCTGAAAACCGTGCGCACGGAGAAGGATTTCTGCGCTGTCTGCGATAATTTCACGGGAGGGGAGGGAGTACCTCATACCCGAATGTCCCATTGCGATACCGTCGCAGACGCCGATAGAAGGCAAAATTACGGGTTTGCCTCCTGCGGCAATAACGCCTTCAGCCGCCGCTTTTGCAATCGTGTCGAGGTGCATATGTCCGGGGATAATCTCGCTCTGTGCGCAGATTATGCCGACCATAGGCTTTTGTATTTCGTTGTCGGTCCAACCGAGCGCCCTTAAGAGGGAACGCTGTGAACTCATATCCAAGCTTTCGGAAAAAATATTTTTCATTATTATAACCTCAGTTTACATAGTCGCCGTAGCAGTCTCTGTCTTTAAGGGTGTGCCTGCCTCTGGCGAGCACGGTTACGCCCGTGCGCTGCATTTCAAGTATGCCGAACGGCTCGATAACCTTGATATAGGCGTCAAGCTTTTCGGGGTCGCCCGTGATTTCCAAAATCATCGTGTCAATAGACAGGTCTACGACCTTCGCCTTATAAATGTCGTTTATAAGCGCAATCTGCGTGCGAGCTTCAGCCGTAGCCTGAACCTTAGCCAAAAGGAGCTCTCTGTACACGCAGTCAAGTTCGTTTGCGCAGCCGATTTTCTTTACGTCCTCGAGTTTATCCATCTGGCGAATCATCTGATAAAGCGTGTATTCGTCGCCTACGAGAATAATCGTCATACGGGAAAGGTTGGGGTCTTCAGTGGCGCAGGCGGTAAGGCTTTCAATGTTATAGCCACGCCTTGCGAACAAGCCCGTTATCCTCGTTAAAACGCCGCTTTTATTTGAAACGAGTGCGCCTATCGTATATCTTTTCGTCTTATTTTCTTCCACCTTATTTTTCCTCCATCTTATCCATCTGAGTGTCGTACGTTGCGCCGGGTTTAATCATAGGCAAAACGTTGTCGTCGGGGGATATTCGGCAGTCAACGAGTACGGGAGCGCAATTTTCAACCGCATAGTCGAACGCCTCTTTAAGCTTTGAATAAACGTCGTCGTTCTCGCCTAAAAGTACGCCCTTCGCACCGAAACTTTCCGCAAACTTGATGTAGTCTGTCTTCTTCTGCAAGGTCGTTTGAGAGAACCTTCTTCCGTAGAAAATTTTCTGCCATTGCCTTACCATACCCAAAACGCCGTTGTTCATTAAAAGAATGACCAAGGGTACGCCCTGAGTTACGGCGGTAGAGAGCTCGTTCATATTCATATTGAAACAGCCGTCGCCTGTGACTAATACGCAGGGCTTGCCCGAACCGAACGCCGCACCGATTGCCGCACCCAAGCCGTAGCCCATAGTGCCGAGACCGCCGCTGGTACAGAACAATCTGGGCTTATGCAGGGGGTATTCCTGCGCTGTCCACATCTGGTGCTGACCTACGTCGGTTATTAAGGGGCTGTCTTTGGGGGCAAGAGCCGCCGCTTCACGCAAAATCTCGTAAGCCCTACAGTTGCCGTCTACCCGTGCTCCTTTATACGAAACCGCCTCTTTAAGCCAAGTTCCGTCCTTTTCCTCTAAAAGAGGCAACAGTTTTCGAGAGCACTGTGCGACGTCGCCTAAAACGGTGGTGGTAACCTGAACGTTTTTATTAAATTCTGCGTTGTCTATATCGATTTGAACGACCTTTTTGCCGTTAGCGAACAGATTTCTGTTTAATGCAACTCTGTCAGAAAAACGTGTGCCGAACGCTATTATGCAGTCGCTCTCGATGAGCGCTTTAGCCGCAGCTTTAGTGCCGTGCATACCCATCATACCGAGATTGCGCTCGCTATCGTCGTCAATAACGCCCTTGCCCATAAGTGTATAAGCGACGGGGGCGTTGAGCTTTTCGGCAATCGCCGCTATTTCTCCCGATGCGTCGGACGAGGTTGCGCCGCCGCCCACCATAAGTAAGGGGCGGGAGCTTGCGTTGATAATTTCTGCCGCAACTTTAAGTTTGCTTTCGTCCATAGCAATCTTTTTCGCAGGCAGGGGCTTTGCGGGCTTATAGTCGCACTCCGCCGTCTGCACGTTTTTCAAGACGTCGATAAGTACGGGACCTTTGCGCCCTGAATTTGCAATATAAAACGCCTGACG
>JBJFAF010000113.1:0-11561 GCA_051887755.1 Candidatus Coproplasma sp. | reverse complement strand
AGAGGATTCGAACCTCCGTACGTATTCCTACGTAACACGATTTCGAGTCGTGCGCATTCGACCACTCTGCCACCTCTGCAACAGCAATATTGATTTTATATCAAATACGGTTAAAATACAAGCGTTTTTGACTGTGTTTGCATAAATTTTTTTACGGTAATTTTTATTCCAACACTTGACGTATACCCCATACGGGTATATAATAACTATAAAATAAATACCCGACGGGGGTATACGAGGTTTTAAATATGGCAGAAAAATGTTGCACTAAGTGTTCGGAGTGCGAAAACAAAGTAAAGGTCAGATCGCC
Source organism: Candidatus Coproplasma sp. (assembly GCA_051887755.1). GTDB lineage: Bacteria > Bacillota > Clostridia > Christensenellales > Borkfalkiaceae > Coproplasma. The sequence goes on along the minus strand of JBJFAF010000113.1, from coordinate 11,251 downwards.
CGAAGAGCTTAAAGACTTGCTAAACAGGTTAAAGCGAATTGAAGGGCAGATTAGGGGCATACAGAATATGGTGGAAAACGACGCCTACTGCGCAGATATTCTAATGCAGGTTGCGGCGGCAAATGCGGCGCTTAACAGCTTTAATAAAGTCCTGCTCGCATCTCACGTTCGCACCTGCGTTGCGGAAAATATCCGTCAGGGCAACGACGAGGTGGTGGACGAGCTCGTCGACATCTTACAGAAATTAATGAAATAGGAACGGCTATGGTAAAAAATTACGATATAACGGGTATGACCTGCTCGGCTTGTTCGGCAGGAATAGAAAAATCGATTGCAAGGCTTATCGGCGTAAACGCAGTTGAAGTAAGCCTTATGGGCAAGTCTATGCGCATCGACTTCGACGAAAATCTCTTGACCGAAGAAGATATATTCAGTTGCGTGGAAAAGCTCGGCTACGGCATCTATCAAGAGGGGGACGCCCCCGTGCAAAAACAGCAATTGGACGATAAAAATCTATTAATTCGCTTTATAGTTTCGCTGTGCCTTCTCGTGCCTATAATGTTCCTTGCAATGGCTCTTCCGCATATAGTAGAGCTCGGCGAAAACGCAAAGTGGTCGTACGTTGCGCAGTGCGTTCTCTCGGCGGCAGTGTTGGGAATAAACTATAAATATTTCACGAGAGGCTTTTTTGCGCTTATAAAAAAAGCGCCTAATATGGACACGCTCGTTTCTCTCGGTTCAGGCGTTTCCTTTTTATATTCTCTCGTTCTAACCGTGCTTGCGTTCTTTAATATTACGGTGGGCGGCTCGCACTTGTATTTCGAGAGTGCGGCGATGATATTAACGCTCGTCGATATAGGTAAGTGGTTAGAGGAAAAGTCAAAGAAAAAGACGGGTACGGAGATTGAAAAGCTACTTCGCCTTGCGCCAGATACTGTGACGATAGAGGTCGACGGCGAGCGCAAAACAGTACCCGCAAAGTCGCTTAAGTGCGGCGATATAGTCGTCGTAATGCAGGGCGATTACGTTCCCGCAGACGGCGAGGTGATTGAAGGTCACGCCTTTTTGGATAAGTCCGCAATCACGGGCGAGAGTATGCCCGTAGAAGTGACCGAAGGTGATTTCGTAACAACTGCGTCGGTGAACACCGACGGGCTTATAAAGGTGCGTGCAAGCAAGGTCGGCGGCGACACTACGCTGTCGCAGATAATAAAGCTTGTCAGACAGGCGGGAGCGTCCAAAGCGCCTATTCAAAAATTTGCCGATAAGGTTGCTGGAATATTCGTGCCCGTGGTCGTAGCGATTTCGCTGATTACTTTTTTGGTATGGATGCTCGTCGACGGCGGCTTTAACGCCGACCACTGTATAACCTACGCAATTTCGGTTTTGGTCGTATCCTGCCCGTGCGCCTTAGGGCTTGCAACGCCCGTAGCCGTAATGACCGCAACGGGCAAAGCCGCATCTTTAGGCGTATTATATAAGGACGCAGAGGCGCTCCAAAAGACGAGGGATATAAACTGCGTTTTGCTCGATAAAACCGCAACTTTGACCGAGGGCAAACCCACCGTATCCGACTTAAACTTATTCGGAATAGAAAGGGATACTGCACTTAAAATCGCAGGGGCGATAGAGGGCAATTCAAATCACCCTTTGGCAAAGTGTATTTCAGCTTACTGTCAGTCGACTGAAGTCGTCAGCGACTTTAAATATACCGTAGGCAAGGGCGCAACCGCAGCCTATAACGGCGCAACTTACAGGCTTGGCAACCTATCGCTAATTGCCGATTTAAAGCCCTCTAAGGACGTTAAAAACTCCGCTCAAAAGCTCTCTTCACAGGGCAAAACGGTGGTATATCTTGCCGACGATAAAAAGGTCTTAGCCTTATTCGCCGTTGCGGACGAGGTGAAGAAGACGAGTGCGGAGGCGGTTTCCCTTCTCAAAAAACGTAATATCAAAGTGGCTATGCTCACGGGCGATAACGAGGTAGCGGCAAAAGCGGTCGCTGAGAGCGTGGGGATAGACGATTTCGTGGCGGAGGTTCTGCCCGAAGATAAACTGCGTATGGTAGAAAATATGCAAAAAATCGGCGGAACGGTTGCTATGGTCGGCGACGGAATTAACGACAGCCCCGCTTTAAAGGCGGCGGACGTAGGCGTAGCAATAGGCGGCGGCAGCGACGTGGCAATCGACAGTGCGGGCGTAGTGCTTATAGGCGGCGACTTGCGCTCGCTCGATACGGCGATTGATTTAAGCCGTGTCACCGTACGCAATATTAAGCAAAATCTCTTTTGGGCGTTTTTCTATAACATAGTTATGATACCCGTAGCGGCAGGAGCTCTCGCATTTGCGGGGGTTGCGTTCAATCCTATGTGGGGCGCACTGTGTATGTCTTTAAGTTCGCTCTTCGTGGTGGGTAACGCCCTGAGATTGCTCTTATATAAAAATAAGAATTTAAGCGTTAATAAAGATAACGCAGAAAATACGACTAATTGTTCTAAGGAGGACGGTTATATGAAAAAGCTCATCAGCGTAGAAGGTATGTGTTGCGAACATTGCGCCGCAAGGGTTGAAAAGGCTCTGTCGGCGGTAGAGGGCGTAGTATCGGCAGATGTAAAATTAAAGAAAAAGCTTGCAGTGGTTAGGAGCAGGGAAGAGCTTTCGGACGAGGTTTTAACCAAAGTTATAACCGATGCGGGCTACACCGTAACGGGTATCGAGAATAAGTAACCGATTTTCTCAAATTGTGACAGGATAAGCCAAAAACTCATATTGACGCACGCTCATATCAACCACTATAATATTGTTGTAGGAGGTTGCGCTTATGCGTGAGATGATGCTTTTGGATAGACGTACAAAAGAGTTGGTAGAGGAATACGTTCCCCAAGGCGAGGTGCTTGACAGTATAACTTGCTTTTTCGGCGTGTTTGCAGACCCTACCCGAGTGCGTATGCTCTCCGCTTTGGCAATTTCAGAAATGTGCGTTACCGACCTTTCGAGGGTTTTGGATATAAACCAAACCACCGTTTCCCATCAATTACGGCTTTTAAAAAATTTGGGGATAGTCAAGTGTGAAAGAAACGGTAAGATTATAACATATTCGCTCGTAAACGATACGGTAAACGACGTGATGCTTAAGGGCGTGGAATTTTTAGGCTGTTGATTAAAGCCAAACGCCTACAACAACCTCACTTGCCTAAGTTGACTTAACGGAGATAAAGTGATACAATTAATGGATAGAGAATATGAAAAAGCTATTCAATATCCGTTTGCCGTTATTGTACGCTTTAATGCTCGTTGCAGGCATAGTTTTTGCGACTGTAGCGGAATACTTCAAATTTAGTTCCCTATGGACGCTTGCGCCCGTTGCTCTGACGCTGTGCGTATGCGTATTTATCGGCATTAAACTTAAAAAAGCTCGTTCCGTCCTCTTGCTGATATCCGTCGCCGCCGTTTTTGCGGCAGGTGCGCTTTATACGAGTGCGTTAATTTTCAATTACTGCAACAAGGACGTGTTTATAGATAGCGCAGTTATGATTTACGGCAGGGTCAGCGAAGTGGGGTTAACCTCTAAAGGCACTCGTTTTATCGTAATTGAAAACGTCCGTTTCGGCGAAACTTATGTAAACGGAAAACTTATCGCCTATTTTTTAGAGGATGCGGGCGAATTCTGCCGCAGGGGCTATCAGGTTAGCTTTTATTCTCAGCCCGAGGCGTTTTCCTTTATTTCTCAGGGCTCGGTTAATTATTACGCCGCTTGCGGCGTAAAGTACTCCTGCGTGGTTGCGGGTAGCTTGCAGGCAAAATACTCTTTTTCGCTCTTCGGCGAAATAGCATACGCAATAGAGCAAATGCTCTATTCAAATTTAGATGCGGAAACGGCGTCGGTTGCGCTTGCACTGTTGACGGGCAACGCCGATATGATTTCTTCGGGTACGATTGCCGCTTTCAGGGGCGGCGGTATTGCCCATGTATTCGCAGTGTCGGGCTTGCATATAGGCGTAATATACGCAGTAGTTTCGGCGATATTGAAAAAGATTCCGCTCAACCGTTTCGTTTCGGCGGTAATACGCATTATATTCGTATTCTTATTTGCAGGTGTGTGCAACTTTACACCGTCTTCCGTCCGTGCGGCGATAATGTGTTCGGTTACGGCAACGGCTTCCTGTCTATATCGCAGGTACGATTCGCTTAACGGCATTTCGGTTGCGGCGATTATACTTTTATTAATCAACCCTCTTTCGCTGTTCGAGGTCGGGTTCGCCCTTTCTTTCGGGGCGGTTTTGGGGATAATCTTTCTCTACCGAAGGTTTTATTCGGCTTTTCGCTTTTTGCCTAAGCGACTGTGCGGCGGCATTGCGTCGGGCTGGTCGGCTCAGTTTGCGACGATACCCGTTTTATTATCGTCTTTCGGCTACGTCTCTTGGGCGGGGATAGTGCTCAACTTAATTTTTATTCCTATTATTTCCGCCTTATATCTTGCGCTGTTTGCAGTAACGGCGATTTGTTTTATCCTGCCGTTTTGCGCACCCGTGCTTTTGGGCGTAACGACGGTTCCTCTGCAATTTATAATAAATATTATCGTCTCGAGCGGCGTGGAAAACGCAGTAATCTTCGGCGATTTTGGAATGTGGATATACATTCCTTTCATAGTCGTAATGCTTGCGCTCACCGATAAGGTAAACCTAAAAAACGGCGTTCGCTGTGCGTTGGTCGGGTTGACCTGCTTTATCGTGATTTGCTTGACTGTCACGCCCTCTTACGGCAAGGGTACGTCGATAAGTTTTGCCGCTGGTACGGACGGCGGATATGCATATTTAAGCAACGGGCAAGGCTCTGTTTTAATCGTCACTCAAAACGTAGACGGCGTGCCAAACTATGTAACGCAAAACGCCGACGCACTTTTAATCGTCGGAGGCGACGACGAGGGGCTTGCCGCAATGATAAACTTGGGCGGCGGGTTCGACAGAATATATCTTAAGGGCTCGTCCGCATCCTTGCCGCCGCTTGGAAATTACTACGTCACTTATTCCGACAGCTTTACCGAGTGCGGAATGGAATTTAAATTTGAAGACGACGCCCTATATATCGATTGCGGCGGCACGGTCACGGCGATTGTCTATAACGACAAGGGAGAGGAGTACGGAAATCTGCCGAAAAATTGTTCGCTGTGCCTATACGCTTACGCAAATAACGACCCCGTTCTCTTTACCGCAAGCGAGAGCTATAATCTTTCCTATTGCGGCAAAATGAAATTCAATGCAAGCTACGGCAAATTGACGCCGCAGTATGCCGTGCCTAAGGAATAAAATATGAAATTTACCGAACTTAAAGACGATATAAAAAACGGCAGGAGGGCTATCTACCTGTTTGAGGGCGACGACGCATATTTCCGTACTTCTGCGGAAAATTTGGTCAAAAACGCATTTTTGGAAATGCCCGAGCTAAACTATATTTCTTTTGACGGCGACGGGATAAAAGGCGCAGGAATAGAAGATATAGTTTCAGCCGTTGCCGTTTTCCCCTTTATGTCGCCTTGCAGGATAGTCAAGGTTTCGGAGTTTTATCCCACCGACGCCGACTATGAAAAATACCTAAAAACGACTTTTGAAAACTTCCCCGATACGGCGACCTTGATAATCGTCAATTCTCAGTCAAAAAAGGGTTGCGATTTAAAGAGGAAGAAGTCGGTTAGCTATTTCGACTGCAATAAAGCCGACAGGGAGACGGTTGCCCGTTGGGCGTATCTCACGATGAAAAAGGCGGGCGTTTCTTCCTCGGTCGAGGCGTGTGAGGCTATTGCCGACTACTGCGTTATGGATATGTCGAGGGTGAGTAAGGAAGTCGAAAAGCTTATCGAATGGGGTAAGGAGGGGCTTATCACAAAGGCGGACGTGGACGAGCTCGTCTATAAGGATGCAGACTACCGCATTTATCAGATGACGGGTGCTGTGTCGAGGGGCGACTACTCGTCGTTCACAGAAATCTGTAAAGACCTTTTATCAAAGGGTTACGATTCAAACGCCGTTATCGCTTCGCTGTTAAACTATTTCAAAACCCTTTTGACCGTGCTCGTATCCGAAAAATCTCAGCAGGAGCTCGCCTCTATGCTGAAGATGAAAGATTACGCCCTAACCAAAACCCGTCAGCAGGCAAAGGCGATGGGCAAGGATAGGCTTATAAGGCTTATCGACGGGCTTTACGGCGTCGCCGCCGCTAATAAGAGCGGACTTATCACGCCTGCGGGTTCGCTTGAAAGTGCATTTGTTCAGGTGTTCTTCGGCTAAATGGTGCACTTTACCATAATAAAACAAAATATATAATTATAAAGCGGTTAAAAACGCTTTATTTTTTTTGCGCAAATAAGTATAATAATATATAAAGTTATAATTATTTGCGTAAATTTTGCGGAGAAATATATGGACGCACGCTTTCTTACAAATAACTGGGGCGGAGAGTTTTGGAGTAATTACTTAGAAAAACTCAAAACTATGATTTTTAATTTCGATATAAGTTATATATTGGAATTTTTTGCCTTCGCCGTCACGTTCTACATCGTCTTTAAAATATTGAGAGACAACAAATGCGATAAAGTAATCGCATTTATTACGGGTTTAATAGTTTTATGCGGCTTTGCATTCAGTCTTTCGACGACTCTCGATTCTACGACCTTGACAATCGTAATCGTTCTCATCGACTTAATGGCGCTAACCGTATTCAATACCGAATTCAAGCGTTCGCTCTTAGGTACGGGTACTAAAAAGCACATTAAAAAGGAAACGGATACCGCAACGGTAAGGGAAGTGGAGCTCGTTATGGACGAAATTATCCGTGCCGTTCAGCATATGTCCAAAAACGACATCGGCGCACTCATCGTCCTCTCCAACAAGAACCTGCCCGAAGGCATAATATCAAGCGGTACGGTTATTAACGCAGATATAAACTCCTCTATGATAGAGGCTGTTTTCTATCCTAAAGCGCCCTTGCACGACGGCGCAATGATTATCGAAGGACAGAAGATTCACGCTGCAGGTTGCTTTTTGCCCATAATTGAAAACGACGCTCTCCCTCAGGAAATCGGCTCTCGTCATCGTGCGGCGCTCGGCGTAACCAACGTTGCGGCGGTAACCGCTATCGTAGTTTCGGAAGAGACGGGTATTATTTCGATTATGAAAAACGGCGAAATTATTAAGCGTTACGCTAGCGACGCAGACCTAAAACACGTCTTGTCAGAGTATTACTGGTCGGACGTATCAGGCAGGGAGGTTTGATTTTATGAAAAAATTTACTAAATTCATCTCTGATTTTTTCAAGACTAACATAGGAATAAAGGTGCTTGCAATCGTGCTTGCGGCGTTTGTCGTTTTGGCGATTAATGTACCCAACTTGATTTAAAATGAAAGCTATTAAAACACCTGAAATACTTTTACCTGCTAAAGCTGATATGTCCGTTTGGGCGGTCAACGCCTGCGACCAGTTCACTTCCGATAAAACTTATTGGGAAGAGGTCGAAAGCTTAGTCGGCTCACAACCCTCTGCGCTCAGGCTTATCTTTCCCGAAATCTATTTAAAGGATAATCCCGCTCGGCGCATTGAGGAAATAAATGCAAATATGAAAAAATACCTCGACGACGGTGTATTCAAGCAGTTGAATGAGGGGTTCGTGCTCGTAGAGCGTACCACTCAGTCGGGAACGAGAACGGGAATTGTTATTGCAATCGACTTGGAGGCGTACGACTTCAGCGTAGGCACGAAGGCGCTCATTCGCTCCACCGAGGCAACTATTTTAGAGAGAATTCCCCCTCGAGTAAAAATTCGTGAAAACGCACCTATAGAGCTCCCGCACGTTATGCTCTTATATAACGATAAAAATAATACCGTCCTTTCAAAGGTTAAAAGGGGAGAGGTTTTGTACGACTTCGACCTCAATATGGGAGGCGGTCACGCTAAGGGCACTTATATTGATAACTCGCAAGATGTAATCAACGCCTTCTATTCGCTTATGGAAAAGACCGACTACGGTAACGGCGAAAAGCTGTTGTTTGCAGTTGGCGACGGAAATCACTCACTTGCAACCGCAAAGACCTGTTGGAAAAATATCAAGCAGGGCTTAAGCAAAGAGGAGCAGGAAAATCACCCCGCAAGGTTCGCCCTCTGTGAGGCGGTAAACATCTACGACCCCGCCCTTTTCTTTGAGCCTATTCACAGGCTTATCAAGACGGATAAGGCGGAGGAGTTTTTAAAAGGGTATCACCCTGAAGGCAACGCAAAAGCTTGCGTCGTGGTAAACGGAAAAAAGACGGAAGTAGCCTTCCCTAAGGACGTACCCCAAGGCATAAGGGAATTAGATGCGTATATAGCGCACTTTTTAAAGGAAAACGGCGGCGAAGTCGATTATATTCACGGCAATGAAGAACTCTGCGCTCTCACGTCTATGGGTGCGGGTGTAATACTCCCCGCTATCGGCAAGGACGACTTCTTCCGTTTAATCGTTACGGGCGGTAATCTTCCCCGTAAAACCTTCTCGATGGGCGAAGGAAATGAAAAAAGATACTATATTGAAGCAAAGGCGATAAGATAATGGCATTAAAAGTATGTAAATTTGGCGGCACGTCAATGGCTGACGGCAACGTCATGAAATCAGTTAAAAAGATAATCGAGGCAGACCCCGCAAGGCGTTTCGTGGTCGTATCCGCACCCGGTAAGAGGTTCAGCGGCGATACAAAGGTTACCGACTTGTTATATTCCTGCTATGACGAAATTAAGGAAAAGGGTACTTGTAAGGACGCATTCAAGGCTGTAAGGGCGAGGTTTGAAAGCATCGCTAAAGAGCTTAATATGGATATAGATATTAACGCCGACCTCGACGAAACTCAAAGGAGAATGGACGAGGAGAACAGCAAGGACTTCTGTGCCTCGAGGGGTGAATATCTCTCCGCTAAGGTTATGTCCAAAGTGCTTAACGCTAAATTTATCGACAGCGAGGACGTCGTGTTTTTCAACGAGTACGGCGTTATGGACGATAAAAAGACGTATAAGGCAATTGCGGACGCTACCGCAGACGTCGATAAGGCGGTATTCCCCGGCTTTTATGGCAAGGATATAGACGGCAAAATCAAGACCTTCTCTCGTGGCGGTTCGGATATTACGGGCGCAATCGTGGCAAGGGCGGTAAACGCTTCCGAGTACGAAAACTGGACGGACGTATCCGGCTTTTTAGCTTGCGACCCCAGAATAGTAGAAAACCCTAAGCGTATCAGCACGCTATCTTATAAAGAGCTTAGAGAGCTCTCTTATATGGGTGCAAACGTTTTGCACACCGAAAGCGTATTCCCCGTGCGCAAGGCTAATATTCCCATCATAATCAAAAATACCTTCCGCCCTGAAGACGAAGGCACGGCAATTCTTCCCGTTTCTCAATATACGCCCGAAGGCAATATCGTAACGGGTATTGCAGGCAAGAAGAACTTCACGGTTATCTTAATCGAAAAGAACCATATGAACAACGAAATCGGTTTTATTCGTAAGGTACTCTCCGTTTTGGAAAGAGAAGGCATCAGCATAGAGCATATTCCTTCAGGTATAGACACTATGTCCGTAGTCGTCGAGTCCGAAGAGATTAAGGGCTATAAGCTTGAACAGGTCATTGAAGGAATTAAAAACGACGCCGAACCCGACGTTATAAGGGTTATGGAAAACGTAGCGCTCATTGCAACCGTTGGTCACGGTATGTCCTCGTCCATCGGTACTTCCGCAAGGCTCTTCAAGGCTATGGCAGAAGCCAACATCAACGCAAAGCTCATCGACCAGGGCTCGTCCGAGCTCAACATTATCGTCGGAGTTAAAAACGAAGATTGCGAGCGTTGCATTGCCGCAATCTACCACGAATTCTTCGATTAATTTATATCCAAGTCACCTGCCCTGAAAGTGATGCGACTTTCGGGGCATTACAATTATTTTCAAGCTTTAAAAAGGGGGTTAAAATATGTTTAACCAAACCAACGTAGGGCTCGGCAAAGTCCGTTCGGTCATAAGGGAGCTTTTCGAATACGGCAAAAAGCGCAAGGCGGAAATAGGTGAGGAGAACGTCTTTGACTTTTCCTTAGGCAACCCCTCCGTGCCTGCGCCCAAGGAAGTTAATGAAGAGCTTGTAAACCTCATTCAGAATTCCAACCCGATTTTATTGCACGGCTACACTTCTGCACAGGGCGATTTGGGCGTGCGGACGGCGATTGCCAAAGATTTAAAATTGCGCTTCAACGCACCCGTAAGTCCCGATTTAATCTATATGACCTGCGGTGCGGCGGCGTCGCTTACCATAACCTTAAACGCTCTTTTAAACAGCGGTGAAGAAGTTATAACCTTTGCGCCTTTCTTCCCCGAATACTCTGTATTCGTCGCAAATGCGGGCGGCAAACTCGTTGCGGTAGAGGGCGAAGAGGGCAGTTTTCAGCCCGATATAGAAAAATTTAAGGCGGCGTTAAATAGCAAGACAAGGGCGGTCATTATAAATTCGCCCAACAACCCTAGCGGTGTCGTCTATACCGAACAGTCGATAAAAAGTATATGCTATGCGCTTGAGCAGCACGAAAAGGCAACGGGCAACAGAGTATTTTTAATCTCCGACGAGCCGTATAGAGAGCTCGTTTTCGGCGGAGTAAAAGTGCCTTTCGTTATGAACTATTATAAAGATAGCGTGGTCTGCTATTCCTTCTCGAAAAGTCTTTCTCTGCCGGGCGAAAGAATAGGTTATATAGCAGTCAATGCGGATATGGAAGATAGTGGAGAGTTGTACGCAGGTATCTGCGGTGCAGGCAGGGCGTTAGGCTACGTCTGTGCGCCCAATCTATTTCAACAGCTCGTATCTAAGGTTTTGGGCAAAACGGCGGATATTTCCGTGTATAAGCAAAACAGGGATACGCTCTACAACGCCTTGACCGAGTACGGCTATACGGCAATCAAGCCCGACGGGGCTTTCTATCTATTCGTAAAGGCGTTGGAAGACGACGCAAATGCGTTTGCGGAGAGGGCGAAAGAGTATGAACTTTTAGTCGTCCCTGCCGACAGTTTCGGCGTAAAGGGGTATGTGCGCATAGCCTATTGCGTTTCGCCCGATACGGTCAAAAGGTCGCTTCCTGCGTTCAAGGCTTTAGCGGATAGCTACTTAAATAAATAATCTTATAAAAAATTACGGGCGGTGCGCTTAAGCTTAAGCACACCGCCCGTCTTATATCAAATAATTACCAAATATATC
>JBJFAF010000112.1:0-2760 GCA_051887755.1 Candidatus Coproplasma sp. | reverse complement strand
TAGTTTCACACAAAATCAAAAAGATTAGACTTACCGACATTGCGTAGCATAAAATCGCAAAGTATCCCTGCTTTATGCGCTTGTATTCGCCCGCCGCTTTATTCTGCGAGCAGAAGTTTGCCCAGCCGCTGTTCATCTGACCTACGCCGACGTTTGCAATCTGCACGAGCTTAAAGCTCGTTGTAAAGCCCGCCGCCGCATCCAAACTTATCATATTGATACGCTTTTGAACGAAGAAGTTGCCGACGGATACGAAGCTCTGTTGTAAGATTATGGGAACGGAAGTCACGATTAAATCTTTACAGATTGTCTTATTGAACAGCTTGGGTTTTTCCTCGCTCTTAATTGATTTAAGCTTGCGGGCAAGCACGGCAACCGTAAGGACGCAAGCCGCCGCCTGTGAAATAAAAGTCGCCCAAGCAGCGCCCGCCACGTCCCAATGGAAAGCACTGACGAATAAAAAATCTAATCCGACGTTTACGACGGAGGAAAAGACGAGGAATAAAAAGGGCGTTTGGGAATCGCCGAGCGCAGAACTTATTCCGCAGCCTACGTTGTACAAAAATACAAAGGGCATAGAGCCCGTGTAGATATAGAGATAGGTTAAGCTATCGCCCATTACCGCAGGGTCGGTTACTTCCAAAAGATACATAGACGGCACGGCAAGCGAAAAGCCGAGCGCCATAACGACTGCACACATAACCGTAAACGTGATTGCCGAGGTATTTACCGTTTCCTTGACCTTTAAATGGTTTTTCGCACCGAAGTACTTTGCGATTATTACCGAACAACCGCCGTTACACCCCAAGGCGAACGCCAAGAGGATATTGACCATAGTATTTGCCTCGCCGACGGCGGTTAAAGCAGTCTGCCCGTTTTCGGCAAAGTTGCCTACGACGAGCAAATCCACGAGGGAATACGCCTGCTGAACCATTGCAGAGCCCAAAAGCGGCAGAGAATAGAGCAGTAAAACCTTCCACACGTTGCCGCAGGTTAAATCTACAGTTTTTTTAGACTTTATACTCCGTGATTTCATACGCCGATTATTATATCACTTTAGAATTTAAAAGCAAGCAAGGCAAGGGTAAATTAATATAAAAAAACAGACAGCCGTATTTTGTTTTGCCTCTCGAGCGGCAAAGACAATCGGACTATCTGTAAGTTTAATTCACAAGAGTTTTTCCGCCCTTGTTTTTGTTGTAATAAAATTTGAATTATCAAACTCTTCCGTCATAAAAGAGGAGACAACTAATTCAAGTGGACGCCGTTTGTAGCAGTATACAAATCAAACTCCTCGTCGATATCGAAGTCAGAATCGTCGTCGAAGGCGGCGAGCTTGGATACCGACACCTCGTACGCAGTCATAGTGACGAAACTTTCGTCGGGCTGTTTCTTTTGATATTCACGCGACTGTATCCTGCCCGATAGGGCAATCTTATCGCCTACCGATAAATTTTTAACGAAACGGGCGTTTCTGCCCCAGGCGATTGCGGGGATATAATCGCTTTTATTATACGAGCGGTTGACTGCAATCAAAAGGTCGGCAATCTCCCTGTTAAAGGGCGTAGTGCGGTACACGGGCGGTTTGCAAATATAGCCCGATAGCACTATAGAGTTGGGGTTTTTGCCAGGGTGATTATCTAAAATTTCCCTGACGAATACGGTTAACATTAACCTTGATTTGCCGTTTTCAAGCTTGTTGTACGAGCGAAACTGCCCTAATGCGCACAGCTCATCGCCCCGTTTAAGCCCCTGCCCTAAAAGGCGTTCGGATATGGTTACGGGCAGTAAGTCGGCTTGACCCGACAGTCTGTTGACCTTGACGAACAGCTCGTAAAAGCCCTCGCCAAACACCTCGTGAGAGAATACCGCATCGCTTTCCACCGTACCGCAGATATATACCTTGTTGTTCTTTTCGTTTACGTTGTTATTCATATTTCTACTCCTTAAAAGTACTTCGCATCGTTCAAGTTGACGGAATTTGCCTGCCGTTTATGTCTATCGTGTAATTATCCCTATAGATTAGCTCGCCTATTGGCACGAACGTGTAGCCCTTGTTCTTGAGCGTCTCTATTATTATGGGCACAGCCTCCGCCGTATGTAAGCCGTTGTTGTGCATTAAAATTATCGAACCCGATTGCACCTTGCTTATAACCCGCATAGCGATATCGGTTGCGGATAAATCCTTCCAGTCGAGGCTGTCTACGTCCCACTGAATGGAATAATACCCTTCTTCAGTTGCGGTTTTAATAAGCTCGTCGTCGTAGTCGCCGTAGGGCGGACGGAAGAGCTCCACCTCCTTACCCGTAACCTTATTTATAGCCTCGGAAGAGGTTTTAAGCTCTAAGCGGATTTCTTCGGCGTTTTGTTTGGACATATAGCTGTGAGTTGACGAGTGAGTGCCTATTTCGTGACCTGCGTTATCAATCTTTTTAACGTAGTCGGGGTACTTCTCCGCCCAAAACTCGACCATAAACCAAGTGGCTTTGACCTCGCCCACTCGGAGAGCTTTTAAAATATCGTCGGTGTGGTCGACACCCCAAGCGCAGTCGAAAGAGATGGAAATTTTTTTATCCTCCCTCTCTACGGAGTACACGGGCAAAAGCCTGACCGTGCCGCCTTGCCAGACGGCGTATGCGCCGCTAAAGCGCACCCCGAGCGACAGCGCAACGACGAGCACCGCAACAAATATTACCGCAACGACCTTTTTTAATTTTACGATTATCGCCAAGTTGCCCACCTATAATATCAAATCTAAAC
>JBJFAF010000111.1:0-2768 GCA_051887755.1 Candidatus Coproplasma sp. | reverse complement strand
TATCCTGCCTGCTCTTTGCAACGAAAGGCGACGCCTCGTCGTGCTCTACCTCGTCGTAGGTAGAATAGAAGTAAGGCGTCTGTGCAGCAAACTCTGCGGCGCAAGTATCAACCATCTTAAAGCAGGCGTTTACATGCTTAGGGAGCTTATTCCCCGAAAGCTTTTCGAGCTCTTTATCGGGATAGCCGAGCTTTTTACCCTTGATATACTGTGCCTTTGTAAGCTGAACTCCCTTAATTTCCTCCTCGTAATCGGAAAGATTTTTAAGCTTGTTCAAGAACCACTCGTCAATCTTGGTTATATTGTAGATTTCGTCTATCGATACGCCTCTCTTAATCGCCTGATAAACGACGAAAAGTCTTTCGTCCGTAAGTTCGGAGAGTTTTGCGTAAATCTCTTCGTCGGAGAGTTTTTCCATCTTAGGCATATTGAGCGTGCCGAGGGAAATTTCCGCACCCCTCACCGCCTTCATTATTGCCATTTCGAAGCTTGTACCGATTGCCATAACTTCGCCCGTAGCCTTCATTCGAGTGCCGAGATTTCTCTTAGCATAGAGGAATTTATCGAAGGGCCACTTAGGCAATTTTACTACGACGTAGTCCAAAGTGGGCTCGAACGACGCATAAGTTTTGCCCGTAACGTCGTTTTTAATCTCGTCAAGAGTATAGCCGAGCGCAATCTTTGCCGCAACTTTCGCAATTGGATAACCCGTAGCCTTAGACGCAAGCGCCGAAGAACGGGACACACGGGGATTGACTTCGATTACCGCATATTCAAAACTATCGGGATTGAGCGCAAACTGACAGTTACAGCCGCCCTCTATTCCGAGCTCCGTGATAATATCGAGCGACGCTGAACGCAACATCTGATACTCTTTATCCGAGAGCGTTACGGCGGGAGCGATGACTATCGAATCGCCCGTGTGGATACCGACGGGGTCGAAATTTTCCATCGAGCAGACGGTTATAACGTTGCCTGCGCTATCACGCAAAACCTCGAATTCAATCTCCTTCCAACCGCCGATGTATTTTTCAATCAATACCTGCGTTATGGGCGAGAGCATAAGCCCGTTATGTGCTATAAGCCTTAACTCCTCTTCGCTGTACGCAACGCCGCCTCCCGCACCGCCTAAAGTATACGCAGGGCGGACGATTACGGGATAACCGCCTATTCTCTCTGCAATCTCTACACATTCGTCAACGGTGTACGCAATGTCAGAGGGAACGACGGGCTGATTAATTTTTTGCATCGTCTCCTTAAAGAGCTCTCTGTCCTCCGCACGGTCAATAGAATCAAGCTTGACGCCGATAAGCTTGACGCCGTATTTATCCAAAAAGCCCTCTTTTGCAAGCTGACAGCCGAGCGTAAGTCCCGTCTGTCCGCCGAGCGACGCCAAAAGGCTGTCGGGGCGCTCTTTGATAATTATTCTCTTTAACGTATCGGTAGTGAGCGGCTCAAGATAGATTTCGTCTGCCAAAGCGCTATCGGTCATAATGGTCGCAGGGTTAGAGTTGCAGAGAACGACATTAATACCTTCGCTCTTCAATACTCTGCAAGCCTGAGTTCCCGCATAGTCGAATTCAGCCGCCTGACCGATTACTATAGGACCTGAACCGATGACCAGAACCTTTTTAATATCTTCCTTCTTAGGCATTGAATCTACCCTCCGTAATGTTTTTCATAAATCTGTCGAATAAGAAACTTGCGTCATGAGGACCGCCGCAAGCTTCGGGGTGGAACTGAACGGTAAACGCATTTATATCGGGATAATCGAACCCTTCGCAGGTTCCGTCGTTTGCGTTATAGTAACTAAGCTTACCAACTCCCTCAAGGCTAGAGGAAATAACCTCGTAGCCGTGGTTTTGGCTTGATATATAAACTCTTCCGTCCGCAACGCATTTAACAGGCTGATTTGCACCCCTGTGACCATACTTCATCTTCTTTGTTTTACCGCCCATTGCAAGTGCAAAGAGTTGGTGACCTAAACATATTCCGAAGATAGGCAATTTGCCTGCAAGCTTTTTTAAATTTTCAATTATTTCGACGTTTTCCGTGGGGTCGCCGGGGCCGTTGCACAGCATAAGCCCTTCGGGATTTAACGCTAAAATCTCTTCTGCTGTATAGGTTGAAGGCACTTTCATACAATAGCACCCACGGCTGACAAGCGAGCGGATAATATTCTTCTTTGCGCCGAAATCCCAAACGGCTATTCTTCTGCCGTTGGGGTCACCATAGTACTCGATTTCCTTTGCGCTCACAGTTTTAACCGCATTTAAAACCCTGTAATTATTAATTTCGGTCATATCCTTAACGGGCTTTGAGGATATGGCGGCATTCATAACGCCCGCCTCTCTTACGATTTTAGTAAGCTCACGGGTATCTATGCCGTATATACCGATAATTCCGTACTTTTTAAGGTATTCGTCAATCGTACCCTCGCACCTGAAGTTAGAGGGCATATCGCATTTCTCCCTTACGATATAGGCTGAAACCCAAGGCTTTTTGCTCTCGTTATCGGGGGTAACGCCGTAGTTGCCTATCAAGGGGAAGGTTTGAATGACTATTTGCCCGTAGTAGCTAGGGTCGGTAAGCGTTTCGGTATACCCCGTCATACCCGTCGTAAAAACGAGCTCGCCAACTACGTCCCCATCGGCGCCGAACCTGTAACCGACAAACTGTCTGCCGTTTTGCAACGTTAAATAAACTTTTCCGTTATTCATATTTTATATATCCCGTTTTCTGTTTTTTTCTATATGTATAGCCGATTT
>JBJFAF010000110.1:0-2773 GCA_051887755.1 Candidatus Coproplasma sp. | reverse complement strand
TTTCGTAATCGTAGTGCGAATTCTCCATTACCCTGACGGTATATTCGCCGCCGTCGAGTATGTAGTGTCCGTTTGAACCGCCTCCGTTAGACGCCGTTGAATCCCAGGAAGCCATATCCTGAACGTTGACTTCAACTACGATCGTCTGCGACTTGCCGGGTTCGATAACGTCGGTCTTTGCAAAGCCGACGAGCGATACCGCAGCTTTTTCTACGCCGCCCGCAATGTAGGGAGCGGTGACGTAGACCTGAACGGTCTTCTTGCCTGCAACCTTACCCGTATTGGTTACGGTTACGGGAACGTATAACTTTTCGACCTCCGCCCTGTTTCCTACTGAGGAGTTGAACTTGTCGGCGGAGACTGTCGAGCCGAGCGCCGACGTTAACGCCTTATTCGTATAGAGTCCGCCTGCGTTAAAGCTGAAGGTCGTATATGAAAGGCCGTAGCCGTACTGATAGGTCACGTTGTCGTTCCACCATGCCGCCGCAGCCGCCTTGCTCTCGTCGGATACGCCCGCACAGGTTGCGTTTTCGGTGAGCTCCTTGGTCGCCGTGTTGTAATTGAGATTGCCCTCTGCTATCTCGGTGTATACCGTTTCATAATATTTATAGCCGAGGTAGATGCCCTCTTCGTAGTCTACGCCGTAGTAGCCTTCGCCGCTTTCATAAGCGGTGCCGCCCAAGGTGTCGGCCGAACCCGTCTTAACGCCCTGGGAGTTCATGTATGCGGAGGAGCCTGCCGAGTCGCCGTACCCTGCGGTCTGGTTGTTGTTACCGAAGTTGTACCAGGTGGGGTCTGCGGTGAAGTCGGTCATCCACTCGTCGACAAGTCCGCCCGAAGGGGAAACCTTACCGATAAGGATATCTGCAAGTCCGTCAAGACCGCCTGAACCGGGACGGCCGATATTGATTATACCGTCGATATCGTCGTCGTCCTTAAGGCTCTGGATTTCCATTGCGTTGGAGGTGTTCAGAATTACGACTACCTTCTTAAACTGCGTCTTTACCGTGTTAATGAGCGCTTCTTCGCTATCGGTAAGCATCAAGGAGTGCTTGTAATATTCGTCGGTGTCAGCCTGAGGTGCGATGGGTCCCTCTTCGCCGCCCGCCTGCGTAGTCACCTTGCACAGGGCCTTGTGGTTATCCTCTGCCCCGCTTACAGTCTCGGAAGTTACGCGGGAGGCGTCGCTGCCCTCGCCGCCCTCTCTCGAAAGGACTATGAACGCTACGTCCTTGTAGAGGTTGAACGATTCTTTAACCTGTCCGCTGAAATTTGTCTCCTCGTGACCGAGCTCCGAATCGTTATTCGCATAGAAATTCTTGAGCATGGGGTTAACCTTAAAGCCTGCGTTTTCAAGAGCGGCAGCCACGGTTGAACCGCCTTCAGAGCTTCCGCTGAACGCGCCTGAGCTGTCCGAAGCGCCTACGAGATTATCCGAAGTAACGCCGAATACGCTCACCCATTCTCTGCCGCTTAAGGGAAGCGCATTGTCCTTGTTCTTCAAAAGGACGTCGCCCTCCTGAGCAATCTCTCTGGTCAACTGCTCAGCGGCCTTTTTGGCTTCGTCAAAGGTATTGTAGTCCGTATAGTACTTGCCTGCGTACGGCGAATCCGCACTGGCAAACACTGCGCCCACACCCGTTGTGCCCACGCCGATAACCATTGTCATGGCCACCGCAAGCAGAGACATCAACTTCTTTGTCTGTTTTTTGTGTCTTGTCATACAATTTCTCCTTTATTTATTTGTTATGCGTAATCGTTATTTGAACGCAATTTACATTTTCAATTATATTGACGGTCAAAACAATCTTCAATAGACGTTGAATATTCTGAAATAATTTGCTTTCATTCCGCTTTATTCGTAAACAAACTGTAATTTTTCGTTTACAAATTGCAACGCCTGCACAAAAAAAGCGGATCTGCTTCAAGCAAATCCGCATGTGTTTACAGATAATATATACCGTCAATTGTCGTCGAAGATAACCGCCCCTATCTTCCTTAAGTATTTAAGGTACAGTGTTTTCAGCTCCTGAACCTTGTCCCTGCTGATGTTGATGGTTACTCCGTCCTTATAGTTAAGTATAATTCCCGTCCTCTCTATCCTCTGAACGTATTTCAGGTTTACCAGATAGCCCTGGTATGCCCTTACGATATCGAACTGAGCCAGCTTACTCTCCAATTCCTTCATGGTCATATGTATATCGATCTGCTCGCCGTCCGCCATATACACGTATTGCTTATAGCGGAAGCTTTCGATATAGACTATATCGGCAACGCGCACGTTCCTCGTCACGGAATTATTGACGGTTTTTAAAACTATAAAGCTGTCGCTCAACACCTTTAAATTGATGTAGGAGCGAAGAGTATCGTTGAGGTCGTGGGAGAAATTGTTCTTGCGCACAAACCCGAAGGGGCGCACCGAGAACGTGTCGAATACCTTGTCCTCCCTGTTGGATACGAACACTATATCCATCGTCTTGCCGATTTTCCGCAACGCCTTCGCCAAATCTATTCCGCTCGCCTTAGGCATATCTATATCGAGAAAGACTAAATCGTAGCTCCTCGCCCCGCCGTTGACGTTTTTGTAGAGCAGGGTGGGGGAAATATATTTATCGCATACGGCGTTTATTCCGCAGCCGCTCAAAATCGTGCTGATTCTGTTACAAATAGCCTCGCACACAATTTCATCATCGTCGCACACGGCCAAACTCAGTTCTCTGTCCACGCAAATCCTCCCTTACGCAGCGGTTAAATCCAGCATAACCTCTGCAAT
>JBJFAF010000109.1:0-11720 GCA_051887755.1 Candidatus Coproplasma sp. | reverse complement strand
TAGTACACACTTCAGCGTAGTTTACCGTCTGCTCCACGTCGTCGGACAGTGCGGCGGCGGAAATATCGCAGTCGATTGCAATATCGAAGACGAAGGGCTGAGGTTCGCGCTTTTCGCTCTCCAACACGCCGTGGCAGGCGGAGACCTTTACACCCTTGATATTAATTGCGCTCATATTCCTCCTTAATCGCCTGAACGTTTTCCTTAACGTCGTGCACCCTTACGAACAGCACCTTATCCTTTACGGCAAGGCGAGTTGATTCGACGGTGGCTTGCAGTCTGTCTTCTACGTTGCCGCCGAACATTGACTTGCGGCTCGTACCCAAAAGCAAGGGATAGCCGAGCTTATTCAACCTGCCGTAGCCGTTTAATAGCTGCCAATTTTGCTCTTTATCCTTGGCAAAGCCTATGCCGCCGTCAAGACAGATTTTATCCTTATCCACGCCCGCATCCAACGCCTTTTGCACGGAGGAGCGTAAAAAGTTTTCGATTTGGGGAAAAATTTCGCCCTCAAGCTTGCTTTTAGCGTTGTGCATAATGCACACCGAGCCGTTCGCATCGGCGACGAGTTGCGCCATACCTTCTGCCGTTAACCCCCATATATCATTGAGCAAATGCGCACCCATATCGAATGCCGCCTTTGCAACCATAGGGAAATAGGTGTCTACTGATACGGGAATATCGAAGTTTTTTAAAATAGCCGTCAAAGGTTTTTCTAAACGGGCAAGTTCCTCTTCAGGGGGCACTTCCTTATAGCTGGGGCGAGTGGACTGCGCACCTAAATCTATTATCGCTGCGCCGTCTTTAATCGCCCTTTCCGTGCGGAACAAAACGTCGTCGCAAGTCGTACGGCTTGCAGAATAAAAGCTGTCTGGCGTGAGGTTAATAATCGCCATAACGTAAGTGTAGTTTTCGAATTTTTTATTTCCTATTATCATAGCTTAACCCTTTATGACGGCGAGCGCCCTTGAAACCTCTTCTTGAGGGAAGTCGCCTAAAATTTTATAGGTTACGGTACTCGTACCGGGCTTTTTTACGCCCCTGCAAGTCATACAGGTATGTTCCGCCTCGCAGTAGACGAGCACGCCTTTGGGGGCGAGCTCCGCCATAATCGCCTCGGCAATCTGCGAAGTAAGCCTTTCCTGTAACTGCAATTTTTTTGCAAACGCCTCCACGCAACGGGCGAGCTTGGAGAGCCCCACCACCTTGCCGTCGGGAATATAGGCTATTGCCACCTTGCCGAAAAAGGGCATTAAGTGATGCTCGCAGGTGGACGAGAAGGTTATATCCTTTTCGATAACCATATCGCCGCCCTCGACGTTAAAGGTCTTTGAAAGGGCAAGCTTTGCCGCCTCCGAAGAACCCGAAGTAAATTCCTCAAACGCTTCCGCAACCCTCCTCGGGGTTTCCCTTAAGCCCTCCCTTTTGGGGTCTTCGCCTATTGCGATAAGCAAATCTTCTACTGCCTTCATTGCCGCTTTCTTATCCACTCTCTCGCCTCCTTTATAAACGTAAACGAACCGCACACCGCTACCGTTCCGCACTCGGTTTTTTCAAGTGCGGAAGTGATTTCCTTTGCGGTTATATAATCTATTTTGCCTGAAAAAGCGTTAATTATTTTTTCAATCGGCATTGCCCTGACGCTCGGCGGGCTGAAAAGGATTGCCCTTTTAAAGCAAGGGGCGAGAATTTCTGCCACGCCGTCTGCGTCCTTATCCGAAAGACAGCCGAAAATCAGTTCTTTTTCCCCGTCGATTTGCTTGAGCGTATCGACAAGCTGTGCGATTGCGCCGGGGTTATGACCGCCGTCCAAGATATATTTCACGCCGCCTATTTGCTCTATTTCCACCCTGCCGTCAAGCTTGGCGAACCGTAAGCCTTTTACGATGAATTTATCCTCTATGCCGAGCAACTTGCAAACCTCGATTGCCGTTGCCGCATTAAATAGCTGTGCCCTGCCGAGCATTTTTATTTCGTAGCGTACACCCTTATATAAAAAGGCTTGACCGAGTATCGAGCACTCTTCCGCAGTAAGATTTTCGCCCGCAAAGACGGGGTTGAACCCTGCAAAAAAGTCCTTGACTTCTTGCGATTGATAGCCCGATACCACGACGGGACAGTCCTTAATTATCCCGCTTTTGGCTTGACAGATTTCCAAAACGGTCGAACCGAGTTCGGCGGTGTGTTCTAACGAAATAGATGTAAAGACGGCGACTTCCTTTTTTGCGATTGCGTTGGTCGCATCGTCCCTGCCGCCTAAACCACATTCGACGACGGCGTATTCGCACCCCTCTCTATAAAAGGCGTAGAGTGCAGTTGCCGTTTGAATTTCAAATGGCGACGGCGCATCCACTATGCCTTCGGCATACGCTTTGACTTCTTTAAAATAGCAATTCAAACGCTCGGCGTTAATGGGCGTGCCGCCTATGCGGAACTGCTCTTCAAAGCAAAAGACCTGCGGTGAAGTGAAGGTCCCCACCTTCTTTTTTGCCGCAATTAGGACGGAAGTGATATATTCTGCCGTGCTCCCCTTGCCGTTAGTGCCTGCGATATGGATTATTTTAAGTTTTTTATCGGGGTTGCCGCTCAGCTTTAAGAGTTCAACGGTGCGCTCCGTGCCGTACTTGCGAATTTCCTGTTGCATTAAAAATCGGACTCCTTAGCTTAGGCGTCCGATAGAGTAAATTACTTATAGGACGCACCCGACAACCGCAGGTAAATTACCTTTCGTGCAGGGGCTGTCCACGCCTGTGCCACTTTACGCTGTTCGGGTTATGCTTATTATAACACAGGCGCAGGGCGTTTTGCAATCATTTTACCCGTAGGTTAGCGTTTTAAATATGAAATTACCGTCTATTTTACTTGCGTCTGCGCTGAATTTTTAAACGACTTTTACAAATACTTATTATATGGCTTTGGTATTTGTAAGAACGGCTATTATATTTTTCGTGCTTTTATCGGTTATGCGCCTTATGGGTAAAAGTCAAATAGGCGAAATGCAACCGTTTGAGTTCGTCATAACCCTGCTTATCGCAGAGCTCGCCTGTATACCTATGGCGGACAGCTCCGTCCCCCTTTTATACGGCGTTATTTCCATTTTAGCTATTTTTATTCTTCACCAAATCGTATGGCTTTTGGATATGTGGTTTACTCCTATGAAGACGGTGATTTGCGGCAAGCCCAGCCTCGTTATAAACAGGCAGGGCGTGGACAGCTATCAGTTGAGGAAAAACAACCTCGATATTTCCGACCTTATTGAGAGTATGCGGGGGGCGGGGTACTTCAATTTAGACGACGTTTACTACGGCTTATACGAATCCAACGGCAGTTTTTCGGCATTGCCCAAAGAGCAGATTACTCAATCCCTACCCCTCTTGATTATAGAAAACGGAAAAAAGAACGCCAAAAATATGAGGCTTGCGGGAATAGGCGACAGCGAGCTCGACGCCATTTTACAAGGTCAAAACGTAAAACTTAAAAAGGTGTTGGTTATGACCGTTGACGGCGACGGACGGGTCTACTTTCAGCAAAAGGGAAAGCCTTATAAAATACTAAATTGTAAGGTGCGTACGGTATGGTAAGGTCGATAATTTATACAATCGTTGCGGCGATTTTATGCGTTGGATTTTTCATTTGGACGGACGTCTATATCTCCACACAGTTCGGACAGTTCAACGATGCATTGAACACGCTTTACGACAAGGTTGAGGAAAAGACGGCAAACCGAGAAGATGCGTACGCCGTAAGGGATATGTGGGCGGACAAAAAGGAAAAACTGCACGTTTTTATTCCGCACAACGACATCTCCTACGTCGATTACTGGCTCAGCGAGGCGTGCTCGCTCATCTATAAAAGCGAGTACGATTTGGCGCTTGGCAAGATTGAAGTGCTTTTAGAAATCACTAAAAACCTGCCCGATGCGTATATTATTAAATTAGAAAACGTATTTTAACGCCGAACTTTTATTTGACAACGCCGATACGGACTGCTATAATTAATGGTAATTTGAAAGGCGTAGACTAAGACAGACGTAAAGCTTTGGCATTTACAGAGAGGACGGTTCGGAAACGGCTGAAAGACCGCCCATTTGCCGCAGAACGTTATTCACTTACGAGCCGATTGAGGAAATGCTTATTTAAGCTTTGATTATTGCCTTTTTAAGCAGAGTAATGCAATCCGTACCCCGTGCGTAAAATCGGGCAATTAAGGCGGCTTTTTTAACCGTGAAATCAGGTGGTACCGAGCTGAACGCTCCCTGTGCGACGCACAGGGAGTTTTTTTATTGCCCTTTGCCGCCCCATTCGCAATAAAAATATATGGCTTTACCGTAGCATAATTTTTGCGGAAAAGTCGGATAAAAGGAAGAATTATGAACGACATAAAACAGGTGATTAACGAAAAAATCACACAATTAAAGAAGAAGATTGCAGACTCCATTGACAACGTACACTCTTCGGACACTCTCTATCAAATTAAGATGAAGTTCTTAGGTAGGGGCGGAGAGCTTTCTGAATTTATGAAGGTTATGAAGGACGTACCCCAAGAGGACAAACCCAAAGTAGGCGCAGTTATAAACTCGCTTAAAACTTGGGCGGAAGGCGAGTTCGACAACCTCGAATCGACGATAAAGCAGTTGGAGCTTAAGGCGCAGTACAAGACCGAAGCTATAGACGTTACTATGCCCGGACTTACTAAGCCCACGGGCGCATACCACCCCAACACTTTGGTAAGAAGAGAGCTTATTTCCATTTTCGCAGGAATGGGCTTTACCGTGTTCGAAGGTCCTGAAATAGAGAACGACTACTATAACTTTACCGCACTCAATACCCCTAAGGACCACCCCGCAAGGGATATGCAGGACACTTTCTATATAACCGAAGATTTACTGCTCCGCACGCAGACGAGCGCAGGGCAGATAAGGGTTATGGAAAAGGCTACCCCGCCCATTAAGATTTTGTCGCCCGGTAAGGTGTACAGAAGCGACGACGACGCAACCCACTCGCCTATGTTCTCGCAGATGGAAGGTCTCGTCGTGGATAAGGGCATAACGCTTTGCGATTTGAAGGGCATGCTCGACGAGTTTGCAAGAAAGATTTTCGGCGACGGCGTAAAGACGAGACTGCGCCCTTCCTACTTCCCCTTCACCGAACCTTCGGTTGAAGTCGACGTAAGCTGTTTCGAGTGCGGCGGCAAGGGCTGCAGGCTGTGCAAGGGTACGGGCTGGATTGAAGTACTCGGCGCAGGTATGGTAAACAGGCACGTTTTGGAGGGCTGTGGGGTTGACCCCGACGTGTACAGCGGTTTTGCCTTCGGTATGGGTATAGAGCGTATTGCAATGCTTAAGTACGGCATTAACAATATGAAACTTTTATTTGAGGGCGACACGAGATTTTTAAAACAGTTCAAGGGCTAAGGAATGGGTGAAGAGATATGTTATTACCTTTAAGTTGGTTAAAAGATTACGTTGATATAGACGTTTCCGCAGAGGAATTGCAGAAAAAGCTTTTCGGTTGCGGTTTTGAAGTTGAAGAATTAATTGAAACGGGCAAGGATATTTCGGGCGTGGTCGTCGGCGAAGTTATAGAGTGCGAACCCGTTGAAGGTACGCATTTGCACGTTTGCAAGGTCGACTGCGGCGCACTCGGCATAAAGCAGATTTGCTGCGGCGCAGACAACGTAGCCGTAGGCATTAAAGCCCCCGTAGCTCTCCCCGGTGCGACCGTGTATGCCACCGCAAAGGACCACGTTACGGTTGAATGCGTTATGACGATAAAGAAGGGCAAGCTGCGTGGAATCGAGTCCGAAGGTATGCTTTGCAGCGGCGTGGAAATAGGCGTGAACGGCGATACGTTCGACGGCGGCGATTACTGCGGACTTTTACTGCTCCCTAAAGAATTTGAAAACGGCGCTGACGTAAAGCCCTTAGTCGGCTTAGGCGACTACATCTTTGACATCGGTTTGACGGCTAACCGCCCCGACTGCCAGAGCATTGTGGGTATGGCGAGAGAGGTTGCGGCAGTGCTCGGCAAAGAGATGAAAAACCCCGACGTAAGCTATACGGCTACCCACTGCGACAAGCGCATTAAAGTCAGCGTTACCGCACCCGATTTATGCCCGAGATACATTGCTCATTATGTAAAGGAAGTCAAGGTCGAGACCTCCCCCTTATGGCTTAGAAGAAGGCTTAATTTATGCGGCATACGCTCTATAAACACCTTAGTCGATATAACGAACTTCGTGCTTTTGGAGATGGGGCAGCCCATGCACGCATTCGACTGCTCAAAGCTCGAGGGGAGCGAGATTATAGTAAGAAGGGCTTTAGAGGGCGAAGAGATTGTAACCCTTGACGAAAAGACTTTTAAGTTACACCCCGAAAACCTCGTTATCTGCGACGGTGAAAAACCCTGCGCATTAGCGGGCATTATGGGCGGCGAGAACAGCGAAATTAAGGACGACACGAAAGAGCTCCTGTTCGAGGCGGCAAAGTTTGCCCGTGACAGCGTCAGAAAGACCTCCCGCAGTTTAGGTCAACATTCCGACTCCTCCGCCACCTTTGAAAAGGGCGTATGCGAGTATATGACCGAGCTGGGTATGGCGAGGGCTTTGCACCTTATCGAAGAGCTTAATTGCGGCACAGTTACCGACGTTCACGTCGACGTCAAGACGGAGTACTCTCACGACGGCAGAAAGCAAATGGAAGTCAGCCTTGAAAAGATTAACGCTCTTTTGGGCATTGAAATCCCCGACGACGAAGCGGTTAAAATTTTAAAGAGCCTTAACTTTAAAGTTGAGGCTGACGGCGATAAATTAAAGCTTGAAGTACCCCCCTACCGAGAGGATATTGACGGCTATCCCGATATTGCCGAAGAGCTTATTAGAGAGTACGGCTACGACCACGTTGACGGCACGTTTATGCCCTCCGCTAAGGTCACGAACGGCGGCTACAGCCCCGAACAAAAGGCGGAAAACAAGCTTATCGACAAGCTCGTATCTTTAGGCTTGTACGAAATTTCCACCTACTCTTTCTATTCCGAAAAGGATTTGGATATGCTCCACTTCCCCGAAGATTGCGAAGAGAGAAAGTTTATTAAAATTAAAAACCCCATAAGCGAAGATTTGGGCATTATGCGTACTACGCTTGCGCCTTCTATGGTCAACACTATAGTGCGTAACTTAAGACGCAACAATATGCAGGGCGGACTTTTTGAAATATCTAAGGTCTATATTCCTAAGCAGTTGCCCTTAACTTCCTTCCCCGAAGAAAAATTACGCCTTTGCATAGGTATGTTCGGAGACTTAACATTCTATACCATCAAGGGGATTTTGGAGGGTATTGCGGACAGCCTCAACGCTAAGTTCGATTACGTTGCCGCACAGAAGTGCTATATGCACCCCGGCGTGTGCGCTGAAGTTTCTTGCGAGGGCGAGGTTTTGGGCTACGTTGGAAGGCTTGACCCAGTAATCGCAGGCGAGCTTGCTATGGACAAAAAGGCGTTTATTGCCGAGCTTGACTACGAAAAGCTTTTATCGCACGCAAAACCCTTTAAGTTCACCCCCCTGCCTAAATTCCCCGAGCAGGTCAGAGATTTGGCGTTGGTTGCGGACGAGGAGGTTATCTGCGCAGACATTGAAAGAGAAATCTACAACGCCTGCAAGTACGTTACTGACGTTAAGATGTTCGATTTCTACGTTGGTAAACAGATTGGGGAAGGCAAAAAGTCTATGGCGTTCACTATAACCTTTACCCCTAAGGACGAGGCGTTGACCCCCGAAAAGTTGGATAACTTCGTAAAGAAGATTTTAAATAATCTTAAGTACAAATTAAACGTTGAATTGAGATAAAAATAAGTGTAAAAAAATGCGGAGCGGTTTGAAATAAACCGTTCCGCATTTTTTTTGTTTAATCAAATAATTTAATTAGTAATTTTTGAAATATCCTTCTTCGCTCCTATCTTCACGGCGAGCATTGTCGGCTGTTATGGGATAGAACGTTTTACCGCCGTCCTTGGTTGCCCACCTGCCACCGTTTTCGTCCTGATAAATATTCTCACCTGTAAAGCCATAATAGTCACAATACTTTAAAGTCCGAGTACTCCCTGTTTCGCCGGTAACGAGATACTCGTTATCAAACACGTTAGAACGTACGTATAGCTTACCTGCTAATACGGCAAGTAATAAAAATAACATTACGGCTAATAAAACGTACATCAATTCTATCAACACGAAAAGACAAAGTGTAAACACAAGCGTACCGCCGATAACAAAGCCGACGCTGTTTTTGTATTTAAGTAAAAACTTTAAGCCGTTTGATAGAGAATTAATAAAGCCGCCTAAAAGGTCCTTCCATGTGTTACCCGTCTTTTTATATTTGGTTTTAGTAAGTTTTTCGGTTGAAATGTGCAAAAACCCGACGAGATAGATTGTAATCAAGCCTACCTCCGCAAGCACGGGAGCGATTTTCATTGAGAAGTTTACAAGCTTAAGGTGTTCGCCCATTAATACATAGAATAATATATCGCCGATTAAGGTCAATCCTATGCAACAGCCAAAAACAATCACACTAACTTTTTTATTAAAGCGGACGGGTCCCCTTAAAGCAAAGTAATAACCGAAAGACGGAACCGCCAGAATTAAAATGAATCCGGTTATAACGTTCATTGCAATAGTGTACGTTTCGCTTTCGTAAGGTCCCCAAGCCAAACCCTTTGCCGGCATAGCCATAGAAAGTATGCCAAAAACGAGTAAAAACAGGTAGTATGCGGTCATTAAGCCGAATAACGCCCATTTTAACTTTTTATTTGGTTGCTTTATTTGTGAATTGATTTGTTTAATCTGCTCTACAGGCTGATTTTCTTGACTGATTATTTCATCGTCAGACGAAGCTAAATTAGTTTCGGCAATTCCAGTTTCCACAGAAACAGAATTATTTGAGGTTTTATCCGCTTTTGCCTTTTCTTTTTTAGGTAAGCTTTTTAAGCCCGTAACACCGCCTACAAACCCCAAGATAGTAATTCCGTTGGCAACAAGAAAAATTGCATTAATCGCAATACAAACTATATTCGCCCACCTATACTTTCTTCCGAGAAAAGCAACAACGAAATTTATAAGTGCAATCAAACCTATTACTACGCCTATTATCGTAACTATTTTATTTGGTTCATTCGCAACAACAAAATCCATAATGAACAGCACTGCACAAGCAAAAATATACATAATAGCCTGCGCCAGACGCAATCCAAAGCCGTTTTTTATTTTATCGTTGTCTACATTTTCTTTTTTTTCGCTTTCGTTCATAATTTTATCTCTCCTTAAATTAATTTAGTAGTATTTTATCCTACTTTATAGCATTTGTCAAGATTATATAAGAATTTTGCTATAATAATATAAAGGAGAAAAATCATGAAACCTTTAAAAGAAAAAATCAGCATTACGATTGATTCCGACCTTTTGAAAGATTTAAAAACCGAAGCTGAAAAAGACGAGCGCTCGCTTTCGCAATATATAAATCTTATTTTGAGAAAATATATTAAAAACAAAAAAGACGACTAATTAAACGCACAAAAAACACGCACACGAGTGCGTGTTTTTTTGTGCCTTATATGGCTTAATTAACGCTGTTTTAAAGGATATAGACTATGCTTACAAACTGTAAAATTGCGCCTAAGACGACGAACAAGTGCCAAACGCTGTGCATCCACTTCTTTTTCTTTCCGACGGCGTAAAAGATTATGCCGACGGTGTAGGCAACGCCGCCCGCTATTAAAAATATCAGGCTTTCGGTCGGCAATACTGCTATAAAGTATGGCATAAAAAATATTGCAAGCCACCCCATAACGAGATAGGCGATATTCGAAAAGATTTTAACCGCCTTCCAGTGCATATTGACGGCGTTTAGGGTTATCCCTATGATTGCCAACCCCCACTCAACGCAAAACATCGCTATGCCTAAAGGGCTTGAGTAAAACGATATTAAACAAAAGGGCGTGTAGCACCCTGCAATAAGCAAAAAGATTGTGCAGTGGTCGAGTATCCTAAACACCTTTTTAGCCCTGTTTCGGCGCAGAAAATGATAGATAGAGCTGATTGTGAACAGCGTTATCATTGAAAAGGAGTAGATTGCGACCGCCGCATATTTATTCGTGGAGGGGTTGTATGAGACGAGCACGAACGCTATTATACTGAATATTATAGAGAGCCCGCCGCCGACTATGTGGGATACGGCGTTGAAAATTTCCTCGCCCTTGCCGTAGAACGGCAACGCTCTTTTCGATTGCCACTCCTCCTTTTTTTCAATCTTTTCCGTAATCGTGTTTTCGTTTTGAACGGTTTCCATAAAGTCACCTCTTTTAATTTTTGCCTTCGCAACTAATTATAGACAGGCTTAAGCCGTTTTACTAACTACTTATTCCCCTTTTTCTATACTAATTTTGCCGCCTTTTCCACGGCGCCGTTCGACCATTCCACACCATTTTCATTGAGGTAAACCGTTCATATTTTTAACTCTACCGACGGTAGAGTTGCCCTATGGAACGAGCGAAGAGCCCCCAAAAAGCGAGCCTTGAAGGTATGTATCGGGTATTTTGCCCGAAATTACGCTTTCGCACACGAGCACTTCGGTCGTGGAGGCGAGGTTGGAGGTTTTATCGGGCAGGATAATGGAAATGTCGGACACTACCTCTAAATACAGCGAATGTTTGGTCTGGTTTATTCCCGCTTGAACGAACTTTGATACGAAACTGCAATTTACGTTGGATATGGGAATGATTTTTATGTTAATCTTTTTGCCGAAGCCTGCAAGCGCCTCTATCCCCGTAAGTGCGCCTAACGGCACTAAAATCCCCTCCGCACTCATCTTGTTCAAATTTTCCTGCGAGAGATACGCCGTATCCCTTGCAATGCGGTTAATCTTTAAGCTGTCCGTCGTTATTGTAGACACGTTGCCCGTATCGTCGTAGGTTATCTTAATCAAATCTTCATAGCGCAAATTGTCGTTGAGCGTGTAATATATTGCGTCGTTTACCGCTACGGTGGTTATGGAACGGATTGTCGCCTCGCTGATGGAGATTAATATTTTGGTTACGTTGCGCTGAAAAAATACGAGTATGCCGAGCAGTATAAAGCAGATAGCTGCAATTATTATATTCAATCTTGTGAACTTGGAACGCCTTTTCATATAGTTATTTTATGTGGCACAATATTAAATATATCAATTTTACCATACCGCATTAATTGCAAATTGGCGTGGGGTTTGTTATAATTTATATATGATAGTTTTTGTAATTGCAATGGAAAGCGAGGCAGAACCCGTTATAGCAAATATGTCCTGCGTTGAGCGCAAGGACGTATACGGCAGGGGCGTAATATGCGGCAGATTGTGCGGCGAAAAAACCGCGGTCGTCGTCTGCGGAGTCGGTAAGGTCAATGCGGCGGCTGGTACGCAGTACGCCATCGACTGTTTAGGGGCGGACAGAATTGTAAATATCGGCGTGGCTGGGGGGCTCAACTCCTCCACGAAGGTCGCAAATATCTACGGAATTTCCGCCGTCGTCCAGTACGACTTTGACCTGGTTGCCTTGAACGGTACGCCTATGGGTACCTTGAACGAGTACTCCCAACCCTACCTCCCCTTGAGCTTAACCGCCGCATATCCCTTAAGAAAAGTGGGTACGGGGGACAGATTTAACGACGACGTCGACGACTTTGAGCTGTTGACCAAAGAG
>JBJFAF010000108.1:0-11865 GCA_051887755.1 Candidatus Coproplasma sp. | reverse complement strand
TTGATAGCAACTCTTACATTTGCCATAAATATATTTCCTCCGAAAAAAAATTATCCATTTATCTATATACGACAAAAAATTTACTTTTTTTGCCAACGCTGATATTATAGCAAAAGGCGTGTGATAAGTCAACAATTATAAATTAACTCAATAACTATTTTTGTAAACAATTTGAAAAATATACTTGAAATTTACAGCGTGATGGTTTATACTAAATACGGTTGAAATACACATAATACTATAACTTTTTTCGGAGGTTTTCTCATGGCGTTGGTATCGGCAAAAGAAATGCTTGAAAAAGCAAGAGACGGCAAATATGCCGTAGGTCAGTTTAACATTAACAATCTTGAATGGACTAAAGCTATTCTTCAGACCGCTCAGGAATTACAAGCACCCGTTATTTTGGGCGTTTCGGAAGGCGCAGGCAAATATATGTGCGGCTTTAAGGTAGTTGCCGATATGGTTAAGGCTATGATTGAAGAGATGAACATAACCGTACCCGTTGCGCTCCACTTAGACCACGGTACATATGCGGGTTGCTATAAATGCATAAAGGCAGGTTTCTCCTCCATTATGTTCGACGGCTCCCACTTCCCCATCGAGGAAAACGTTGAAAAGACGAAAGAGCTCGTTGCGGTAACTTCTCAGCTCGGGCTTTCGTTAGAGGCTGAAGTCGGCGCTATCGGCGGCGAAGAGGACGGCGTTATCGGCAAGGGAGAATGTGCAGACCCTAACGAGTGCAAGCGCATTGCTGACCTCGGCGTATCTATGCTTGCCGCAGGTATAGGCAACATTCACGGCAAATATCCCGATAATTGGGAGGGCTTGAGCTTTGAAACGCTTGCCGCAGTTAAGGAAAAGGTTGGCGATATGCCCCTCGTATTGCACGGCGGCACGGGTATCCCCACCGAACAGATTAAAAAGGCGATTTCCTTAGGCGTAGCAAAAATCAACGTTAACACCGAATGTCAGCTCGCTTTCCAACAGGCGACAAGAAAGTACATAGAGGCGGGCAAAGATTTGGTAGGCAAGGGCTTTGACCCTAGAAAGCTTTTGGCTGACGGCAGCGCCGCAATCAAGGCAACCGTTAAGGAAAAGATGGAAATCTTCGGCTGCATAGGCAAGGCTTAAAATTAAATATAATGAATCCGTCTGCGTAAATCGTACGCAGACGGGTATTTTTTTTATTATGGCACATAATAAGGTTTATGAGGACGAGGTCGATAAAAATTGCATTGCTTATACCTATCGTATGCCTGTTTTTCTGTGCGTTTACGATAGACGATAGCACCTCGCTTAAAAGCTTGACCAAGCCGTATATTACTACCTATGAATGTACGGCGGCACGGCTCGGAAACGAGGACATTATGGAAAAGTACGACTATATTAAAATTACTTTTTTAAACGATAAGGAATTAGAGGTCAGCTTAAAGCGTAAAAATTGCAAAAAAAAGAGCTATACTTGCGAATACCATTACGACGAGAAGACAAGTCGATTTAACGCCGAATTAGGTATTTTAGGGTTTAGGTTCAAGCAGGACGCAAAGATAGAAAACGGTAAATTCACCGTGTGTATGCCCATACTCGGAAGAACTCTTTTAATGAACTTTCAATCGTAAATATCAAAAACCTGCGCCATACGCCGCAGGTTTTAATTAATCGTTTATATCGGGGTTGTACTTACCCTCAATCTCTTTACTGCCCTCGAATTCGGTCACGCTGAATATAGGCATTTCAAAGTCGGTTACGGGTTTATCGTTGCTGTTAATCACCTCGTCCATAGTGACCTGCTCCTCCTCGCTTTGACCAACCGAGCCCACGCTCGTGGGAAAAGCAATGTCGTATTCCATTTTAGTCAAGTGTTTAGAGGAGTAATAAATCTGTCTTGCCCTTTCGTCGTGAATTTTTTCGTTAGTGCGCTCAATCAAAAAACCGAGGTACAGTAACAGCAAAAGAGCGTATATACTTCCTACCACTATCATTACGATGTATTTAGGTTCCATAAATCAATTTTACTACTTAAAGTCTCCTTTTGTCAACGGCTTAATATAGAAATACTTATCAATTTAAAAGGTTATGACATAACTCAGAATTTGTTATAATATATTGTTTTATGAAAAAAATTGTATTTTGTGGCGGCGGCAGTGCCGGTCACGTTATTCCTAACGTCGCCATTATCGAGTCCCTACCCCCTCAATTCAGCTTTTGCTATTTAGGCACTTGCGGTATAGAAAAGAAAATCTGTTCTCAAAACGGTATCCCCTTTTATGAGTTTGACGGCGTAAAACTTACAAGGGGAAAGCTATTATGCAATCTTTCAATCCCATTTAAGCTTGCAAAAAGCATTCGGCAATGTAAAAAAATATTAAAAAGTCTTAGTCCTGCGGCACTTTTCTGTAAAGGCGGGTATGCATCCCTTCCCCCTGCGCTTGCCGCCTCAAAGCTTAAAATACCCGTTATCACGCACGAATCGGATATTTCGATGGGGCTTGCAAACAAAATAATCGCCCGCAGAGCCGCATTGATTTTAACTTCGTTCCCGCAGACGGCGCAAAAGTATTCAAACGCCTTATGCACGGGCTCGCCTATGCGCAAGGAGCTGTTTGGCAAAAACGCCGTTACCGCAAAAGAGCGGTTAGGCTTGGATATGCGCCCCACTATTTTAGTGTTTGGCGGAGGCAGTGGCTCGGTTGCGATTAATAACGCCTTGAGAAAAATTATAATTAAGCTCTGCAAAAAGTATAACGTAGTGCATATCTGCGGCGAAGGCAATTTAATCAAGAGCAAAATTTACGGATATATTCAACTTGAATATTGCAGCGATATGGGCAGTTTATACGCCTGTGCTGATTACGCCGTAGCAAGGTGCGGTTCTAACTCGGCGTTTGAACTCATTGCACAAAAAATTCCTACGCTGTTCATTCCGCTCGATAACGGCGCAACGCGCGGCGACCAAATTGAAAACGCAAATTACTTTAATAAAAAAGGGTTATGCAGGGTTTTAGCCGAAAAAAACTTGACGCCCGAAATGCTTGATAAAGAATTAAACGCCCTAATAGCTGACGAAGAACTAAAAACCGCACTGCGTAAAGACGATACGCAATGCGGTACGAATAACGTTATAAACGCAATTATGTCCGTAGTTAAAAGTTGATTATGCCGTAACCTGAAAGCACCATTTTAACGCCGAGCAGTACTAAAACCACGCCGCCTATAATTTCTGCCACACAGGCTTTTTTCTGGAATAGTTTGCCGAAACGGTTGCCTATTATAAGCCCGACGAGGGAAATGATAAAGGTTACGACGCCGATTATCGCAACCGATATCCAAGCCCAAAGCTGAACGTTGGTTACACACTCCACGTCCAGCATAGCATTAAAGGTAAAGCCGACGAAGAGTGCGTCTATACTAGTTGCTACGCCTTGCAGAAGAATGGTCGGTACGGAATAAGATTTAAGCTCGTTTTCCGCCTCTTCTTCGGCACGCAATTCCTTAACGCCGTCGTAGACCATCTTACCGCCGATTATAAACAGTAGAGCAAAACCTATCCAGTGGTCAATCGAATCAAAGAACGCAAACTGCTGAAAAGCAAGACCTATGTAAAAGCCTATAATCGGCATTATAGCCTGAAACAGCCCAAAAGTTACGGGGATTAAAACGCCTTTACGCTTAGATATTCCACGATAGACCATACCGTCGCAAATGGAAACGGCAAAGGCGTCCATAGCAAGAGAAACGCCGATTAGTAATATTGTTAACAACAAACTCCAAACCATAAATAAATTATACCATTGTATTTTATTACTTGTAAATATTTTTATTATATTTTTTTTAAAAGTGCTTAAATAAATTTGCTTTTTTAATATTTTTGAGTATAATACTATTGTTGTCACGAATTGAGGTGTAGCGCAGTTTGGTAGCGCGTCTGGTTAGGGACCAGAAGGTCGTGGGTTCAAGTCCCGTCACCTCAACCACAAAAATCGGTAAGGCTTCTAAGCCTTACCGCTTTTTGTTATTAAGATTGCGAGTAGAACCCACTACCTTCTGGTTTGTGTGCAAAGACGTGCTATGGTTTATTAGGGCTCCCGCAAAAGATTTGTTTGCAAAGATTTTGCGGGAAGAGGAACCGCAACGGAGCGAGGTTAGCCTTTGTGTCAGCAAAGGCTTTAAAGCGGAGTTTGCGGTGACGAGGTTAGGGAGCAGAAGGTCGTGGCATTTTTGCTTTATCCTTTTTTTGTTATTAGCTTGCGATTAGAACCCACGACCTTCTGGTTTGTGTGCAAAGACACGCTATGGTTAAATAGGGCTCACACATTGCGAGCAACCTTTCAAGGTTTCGGCTGACAATAACACGCTTGAATTTATTTCTCATTATTTATAAATGATTTTAGGAACTTTGCAAATTCAACAACTTCTAAAATAGATGATATTAAAATAAAACAGTTAACAATAAAACCAAGTATATCTTTTAAATCAAAGCCGTTAACATAGAATAACAAAGTAAGTAAAGAAGATGTTAAGCAAAGCTCAGTAATCCATAAGACAAACAAGACTACCGTTCTATACAATTCGAGTGCATTAATAACCGTTAACACTATTTTTAAAATATTAACCAAAATTAATATTGCCAAAATTATAATGAATGCTAAATTGTTCAATCGGCTTTCGCTTACGCACCAAAGCACTTCAATAAAACAAAATAAAATCAATTTAAAAATTGAAATTACTCTGGCATTTTTTATATTATCCATATTACACCCAACAAAATAATAACTTTATTTATTGTAATATGCGATTGTAAGAAATTTACACATAAAAACGTAAAAATTTTGTAATACGTCCTATGACTTAAACCGCATAAAAGTGCAATATAGATTTTCTATTGATTAAGGCGATTATTCCTCCTTAACCTTAGCGTAAAGCACCATATCTTGCACCGCACCGCATTTGACGGCGTTGCTCTTTAAAACTCCCTCTCTTATAAAACCTGCCTTTTCAAGCACTCGGCAAGAGGCTTTATTGAATACAAAGGGTTCGGCGTAAAGCCTGATTATGTCAGTATTATCGAATATATAGCCACAAATCTCCTTTACTGCGCCGGACGCAATTCCTCTACCCCAAAATTCTTCAGCGACGTAATAGCCTATTTCAGCCGTCCTGTAGTGGATATTGCTCTGCCTGAATGCGGCGATACTGCCTACGCACCTACCCTTATAGACTATTGCAAAGGCAAACGTCTGAGTTTTGTCTGCCATAAGCATAGATTTTATAAAATCCAAAGCGTCGTTTTCCGTGTACGGATAGGGAAGTCCGTCTCTTAAATTATTTTGAACGTTTAAATTATTGAGCGAGTCCGCAAGCTCCTTTGCGTACTCCTCCTTCCAAGCCGTAATAAAATTCATCTTTACCTCTCATATAAAAACGGACGGGAAAAACCTTCCCGTCCGTAATTTTCGTTTAAAATTATTTGCCTTCCTTATTTAAGCCCTTTAAATTCCAAATCTTTTCTGCGTATTCTTTGATACTTCTATCCGCAGAGAAGTAGCCCGACGCTGCGATATTGCGAAGTGACATTTGGTTCCACTTACGCTTATCGTTAACGTAGAGTTCGGAAATCTGATGCTGGGTCTGGCTGTAAGCATTGAA
The DNA here is from genome assembly GCA_051887755.1 of Candidatus Coproplasma sp. GTDB lineage: Bacteria > Bacillota > Clostridia > Christensenellales > Borkfalkiaceae > Coproplasma. The sequence goes on along the minus strand of JBJFAF010000108.1, from coordinate 6,219 downwards.
ATCTGCCATACACATATAAGGGTCTGCGACGGGCGTGCCTGTAAGCAGGTAATTAGCCATATCTGAGAAAGACTGACCGTTAAAGCCTATAATCAACGCCTCGATTATCCTTCTAAGCCTTGCGCTCTCGTTGTAATACTTGGACGAATAGTAGCCCGAACGCCAAATATCCTCTACCTCGTTGGACTTCAAGCCGAAGATAAAAATATTTTCGTCTCCGACAGCTTGAGCCATCTCAACGTTAGCGCCGTCAAGCGTACCGATAGTAAGCGCACCGTTTATCATAAACTTCATATTACCCGTACCGCTTGCCTCCTTACCTGCAAGTGAAATCTGCTCTGAAATTTCAGATGCAGGCATAAGCTTTTCGGACATAGTAACATTGTAGTCTTCCATAAACACGACGTTAAGCTTTTCGTTAATCTTAGGATTCTTCTTAATATCCTCCGACAGGTAGCTGATAAGCTTTATTATCTGCTTTGCCATCGAATAGCCTGAAGCCGCTTTAGCGCCGAAGATATAGGTCTTAGGCTGAACGTTAAGCTCGGGATTGTCGAGCAAATCAAGATAGGTATCGATTATATTCAAAACGTTCAAAAGCTGACGCTTATACTCGTGCAGACGCTTTGCCTGCGTATCGAAGATAGAGTCGGGGTTGATTTTAAAGCCCTGCTTTTTCAAGGCGTAATCGGCAAACTGCTTTTTCTTGATAGCTTTAATTTCGTCTAATCTCTTAAGTACGCTTGCGTCGTTATCATACTTTTTAAGCCCTGCTAAAAGCGAGCTGTCGTGTATATATCCGTCGCCGATACAGTCGGAGATGAGCGAAGAAAGCTCGGGGTTAGCCTGGCAAAGCCATCTTCTATATGCGATACCGTTGGTTACGTTAGTAAACTTTTCGGGCGTGAAATCATAGAAATCCTTGAAAATGGACTGCTTGATAATTTCGCTGTGGAGCGCAGCAACGCCGTTTACGCTGTGACCGCCGTACACCGAAAGGTTTGCCATCTTAATTCTGCCGTGCTCGATAATGGACATACGGGAAATCTTGTTCCATTCGCCGGTCAATTTATCCCAAAGCTGTTCGCACATTCTGCGGTTGATTTCGCAGATAATTGAGTGAATTCTGGGCACGGTTCTCTGAATAAGGTCTTCCGACCAAGTTTCAAGAGCCTCTGCCATAACCGTGTGGTTGGTGTATGCGCAAGTTGCGGTAGTAATTGCCCAAGCGTCGTCCCAACTATAATAATACTCGTCGATAAGTATTCTCATAAGCTCGGGAATTGCCATTGCGGGGTGCGTATCGTTAAGGTGAATTGCCGCAAGCTTAGGCAAATCCTTTAACGAACCGTATCTATGCCTATGGTCTTCCACGATGTTCTGAATAGATGCTGAGCAGAGCACATACTGCTGCTTAAGTCTTAAAGACTTACCGTTCATATGGTTGTCGGCAGGGTACAGAACCTTGGTAATCAAGTCTGCGTCTGCATCTGCCTGCATTGCTTGAAGATAGTCGCCCTGAGAGAACAACTTCATATTGAAATCTTGAACGGGCTTTGCCTTCCAGAGCCTTAATACAGATACTGCGTCGGAATCCTTACCGGAAATCATCATATCGTATGCAACAGCCTCAATGTCGTTGGTATTGATGTATTCGATTTGCATACCGTTTTCCGTCCACTTCTCCTCAACTCTTCCGTTAAAGCGGATTTTGAACGATTTATCCGTTCTTTGGGTAAGCCAGCACTCGCCGCCGGGGAGCCAAGCGTCGGGCAGTTCGGTCTGCCAACCGTCTACAATCTTCTGCTTGAAAAGACCGTATTCATAGCGGAGCGAATAGCCCATTGCGGGATAATCGCCGGACGCCAAAGCGTCCATAAAGCAGGCGGCAAGTCTGCCTAAACCTCCGTTACCCAAACCTGCGTCGGGCTCTAACTCGTACAAATCTTCAAGGTCGACCCCGTAAGATGAAACGACTTTAGCGAACGCATCCGTTGCACTAAGATTGAAAAGGCTGTTCTTAAGCGAACGACCTAAGAGGAACTCCATGCAAAGATAATAAACCTTCTTTGCCTTCTTTTCTTTTACACGCTTTTGGAAGAGCTGACGTTTTTGTAAGAGGATATCCCTCACGCTCATAACGACGGCTTTATAAAGTTGTTCTTTAGTAACCTCGTTAGGACGACTTACGCCGTAGTACCTTGCAAGTTTTCCCTTAACAAGTTCCTTGACCTCTTTTTCCGTAATAGCAGTATTGCTCATATACACTCCTGAAATTTAGTAAAATATTATTTAAGCATATCAAGATACAGAGTTTCGTATTCCTTTGCTGACTTCTTCCAACTGAAATCGGAAGTAATCGCTCTGTACCTGAGTTCTGCCCATTTTTCTTTATTCTTATAATCCGCAAGGGCTTGCCTTACGACGTAAAGCATATCGTGCGCATTATAATTTGCAAACGTATAACCGTTTACCTGAGGCTTAATACTATCGTATAAGCCGCCCGTTTCCCTAACGATAGGCACGGTGCCGTAACGGCACGCCATCATCTGGGAAAGTCCGCAAGGCTCAGACTTGCTAGGCATTAAGAATATGTCTGCGCCTGAATATATCTTCCTCGACAAATCGCCGTTAAACTGGATATTTGCGCTGACCTTTTCGGGGTACTTTTTAGCAAGCTCCCTAAAGTAGGATTCGTACTGATAATCGCCCGTACCCAAAAGCACGAATTGTACGTCGTCGCGCAAAATTTCCTCTATAACGTTCGTAACAAGGTCAAGACCCTTGTGCGAAACGAGACGGGAAATCATAGCAATTACGGGAGTATCGGGTTTAACGGGAAGATTCAACATCTTCTGCAACTCCGCCTTGCAAACGGCTTTACCGCTCATATCGTCGGGGGTAAAGTTCTTGAACAGATGGGTATCCAACTCGCTGTTATATCCCTTATCGTCAATACCGTTTAAAATACCCTTAAGCTTGAACTGATTGTTCCTAATAATGGGGTCGAGCCCGTGTGCATAATAAGGGTCTTTAATCTCGTCCGCATATCTAGGGCTAACGGTTGAGAACCTCTCGCTGACCTCTATAGCACCCTTCATAAGGTTTATAGAGTTATTGTATTCTACGAGATACTGATATTTTCCGTAGATGTCGAACAGCGAAGAGAGAATATCGAGCGAATACTGTCCCTGATACTCTATGTTATGAATCGTAAACAGGCAACGGATAAACTGATATTCGGGTCTGAAACAGTAGTTAGTCTTAAGATAGATTGCCGCAAGCGCAGCCTGCCAATCGTGGCAGTGCATAACTTCGGGATAGAATTTTACGAAGGGTATTATTTCTAATACAGCCCTTGAGAAGAACGCAAATCTTTCGCCGTCGTCGAAATAGCCGTAGCAACCGGGGCGTTTAAAGTAGAATTCGTTATCTACAAAGTAGAAAGTAACGCCGTCTTTAACGTACGAGAAAACGCCGCAGTACTGATTACGCCAAGCAAGATGAACGTACAAATTGCCAAGGTAAGTAAATTTTTCCCTGTACTCCTTTTTGATATCCGAATAAAGGGGCAAAATTACCCTTACGTCGAATTTGCCCGTTGCGGCAAGAGCCGTCGAAAGCGAGCCCACTACCTCTGCAAGTCCGCCCGTCTGAATAAAGGGCGTTGCCTCGGACGCAACGAACAAGATATTTCTCTTACCCTGCACCGTTATCTCTGCCGCTTTTACGACAGGTTCTTTTTTAGCCGTAGTTTTACTTGCAGACTTTGCACAAGTCTTAGTTGCCGTTTTTGTAGCGGTAGCCTTCGTAGCCGTCGTTTTAGTCGTAGACTTTGCCGCCGTCGTCTTAGTAGTTGCCGTGGTCTTCTTTGTTGCAGCCATCTTAATTATCCCCCGATTTCAAATTATATACGCGAACCCTTGTTGATAAAATAAGGTTTCTGTTCGCAGCCCGCTAAGGTTACACCCTTACCGATGCTCGAATCCTTGTCGGAAACGACATAGGAAAGATTGCAGTTTTCAGCGACGTCGTTTTCGCTCATTATTATGCAGTTTTTAAGGTGCGCACCCTTGCCTACATGTACGTTGCGGAAGAGAATACAGTTTTCTACCGTTCCCTCTATAAGGCAACCGTCGTGAATTAGCGAGTTTATTACATGTGCGTCTTCGGTGATTTTTGCGGGAGGTGCGTCGTTTACCTTAGTGTAGACGTCCCTGTCGCCAAAAATTTCGTTCCTTACCTTCTTATCGAGCAAATCCATGTTGGACTTATAATAGGATGCTAGCGAATCGATACTGCTGTAATAGCCGTCAAGCTTATAGCCGTATATTCTGCCTTCCTTTACGCCGGGAATAATGAGGTCCTTTGAAAAGCTCGTAAGTCCCCTTGCCTGCGCCCTTTGAAGAATGCTCAAAAGATAAGTCGTGCGAGCGACGAGCACGTTAATATAGTGCTTTCTTACGCCTTCGCCCTCGACGTTGACGTCGACCGACGTAATTCTGCCGTCCTCGTCGCAGTCGAACATCATATAGGACTTCTCGTCCGTGCACTCGTGTTCGTGATAAACTAAGGTAATATCTGCGTTGTGAGCGATATGCTCGTCAATAACCTTACTGTAGTCGAGCTTATAAACGGAATCGCTGTCGGCAACCACAACAAAGTCTTCCTTTGCCTTTTTAAGGAATGCCGAAGCTCCCTTTAACGCCTCGAGCCTATTGCTATAAAGCACTTCGCTCTCATCGCTGTAAGGGGGAAGAAGAATTAAACCTCCCTCCTTCCTTGCCAAATCCCATTCTTTGCCGGAGCCGAGATGGTCCATTAAAGATTGATAGTTGTTTTTAGTTAAAAGTCCTACCGTCGTAATGCCGGAATTGACCATATTAGACAGGGTGAAATCCACTAAACGGTATCTGCCGCCGTAAGGAATAGAACCCTTTGAACGTACCCTGGTGAGTTCGGATACATGCTCGTCGTTAATGCTTGAAAAAATTACGCCTACGGTTGAAGTCATCTTAATATCCCCCTTATACGTTTTTGTCTACGATTTCGCCTGCGGCAACCTTAGAGCCGTCGGAAACGGAAATGCCTCTGCCGAGTACCGTTATACCGTTCGTCTTACCTTCGACCTTGCAAGCCTCTAACTTCTGTTCGCCTACTTTTGCGTTAACGCCGACGGTGACTTCCTCGTCGATAATCGAATAATCGACGGTCGCCCCCTCTTTAACGACGATATTGCCCATAAGCACGCAGTCACGGACGACTGCGCCCTTTTCGATTACGCAGTCAGTACCGATAACCGAATTGATTACGGTGCCTTCCACTTCGCAGCCGTTTGCAATAAGCGAATTTGAAACCTCGCCCGTAATATATGCGGGAGGAGCTAAAGGACTTCTGGAATGAATAACCCTGTCGCTGTCACGGAGTTCGAAGTTGGGAACTACGCCGAGTAAGTCCATATTAGCCTCCAACAGCGAGGTTATAGTGCCGACGTCCTTCCAATAGCCTTCGAAACGATAGGAATACATCTTCTCGCCTGCGTTAAGCATTGCGGGCAGGACGTTTTTACCGAAGTCGTTCTCTGAATCGGGGTTCTGCTCGTCCAACTCAAGATATTTGAAAAGCTTTGATGCTGTGAATATGTATATACCCATTGACGCCAAATCAGATTTAGGCTGCTTGGGTTTTTCTTCAAATTCGTAGATAGTGCCGTCGGGATTGGTATTCAAAATACCGAATCTGGACGCCTCTTTCATAGGAACCTGCATGCAGGCAATCGTACAATCTGCGCCCGCAGCCTTATGTGCGGCAAGCATCTTGTCGTAATCCATCTTATAAATATGGTCGCCCGAAAGGATGAGTACATATTCGGGGTCGTACATCTTCATAAAACGGATGTTCTGATAGATTGCGTTTGCAGTACCCTTATACCAGGACGTAGACTGTTTAGCCTCGTACGGCGAAAGGATATGTACTCCGCCGAAGGTTCTGTCCAAATCCCAAGGTTGTCCGTTGCCAACGTACTCGTTTAAAACGAGCGGCTGATACTGCGTAAGGACGCCTACGGTATCAATTCCAGAGTTAATACAGTTCGAAAGCGGAAAGTCGATAATCCTGTACTTAGCGCCGAACGATACCGCCGGTTTTGCTATATTGCTCGTCAACGCATACAGTCTCGAACCCTGACCGCCGGCAAGCAACATTGCTACACATTCTTTT
>JBJFAF010000107.1:0-2839 GCA_051887755.1 Candidatus Coproplasma sp. | reverse complement strand
GAGTTCTCCGGCGCATGCGCAGGCTGCGGCGAGACCCCTTACGTTAAGGTTGTTACCCAGCTCTTCGGCGAGGATATGATTATCGCTAACGCTACGGGCTGCTCCTCCATCTACGGCGGTTCTTCACCTACCTGCCCTTACACCACTAACAAAGCTGGTCACGGTCCCGCTTGGGCAAACAGCTTATTTGAAGACAACGCTGAATTCGGCTACGGCATGAACCTTGCTTACGCTGCAAGAAGAAATCACGTTAAGGCTTTAGTTGAAGAGTTGATGGCTAAGGCTGACCACGGCAAGGAAGTTTGCCAGGCTTGGCTTGACAGCTTCAACGACAGAGAAGCTTCCAAGAAGGCTTCTGCAGATTTGGTTGCCGCACTTGAAAAGTGCCCCGACCCCCTTGCAAAGCAGATTCTCGACGCAAAAGATTGCCTTGCTAAGAAGTCAATTTGGATTTTCGGCGGCGACGGTTGGGCATACGATATCGGTTACGGCGGCTTAGACCATGTACTTGCAAGCGGCGAAGACGTAAACGTTCTCGTTCTCGATACCGAAGTTTACTCCAACACCGGCGGTCAGGCTTCCAAGTCCACCAACATCGGTGCTGTTGCTAAATTCGCATCCGCAGGTAAGAGAGTTAAGAAGAAGGATTTAGGTATGATTGCTAAGTCCTACGGCTACGTTTACGTTGCACAGTGCGCTATGGGTTCTAACCCTGCACAGCTCCTTAAAGCTCTCTCCGAGGCTGAAGCTTACCACGGACCTTCGCTCATCATCTGCTACGCTCCTTGCATCAACCACGGTATTAACATGACCAAGAGCCAGCTTGAAGAGAAAGCGGCTGTTGATTGCGGTTACTGGCAGCTTTACAGGTACAACCCTGAAACCGAAGTATTCACTCTCGATTCTAAAGACCCTACCGGCGACTACCAGGCATTCCTTGCAGGCGAAACCCGTTACGCATCTCTCGTCAAGACTCAGGGCGCAGACGTTGCGGGCGAGCTCTTCAAGAAGACCGAAGAGAGCGCAAAGGCAAGGTTGGAAGGCTATAAAAAGCTTGCAGGCAAGGAATAATTCCTTCTCAGCTTTTAAATAAATGAATTTACGCCGTGCGGTAAAAGCCGCACGGCGTTTAATTTTCTCGTTACAATTTAATAGCGGGCAAGCCTTACGGTTCGCCCGCCTTTTTTAGGTCTATATATTTAGCGTATCTGCGCCAAAGCGTTTCAGCACTCATTAACCTTATAATATTTAATATAAAGAGCCGACCAAAGCTGAGTTACTCCGCACGGAGCGTTTAATACAAGACGCACGCTATCGCCCTTTGCCGCCTGATAGATTGCCGTATGGTCTACTCCCTTTTGTTCGACTGTAAGCGCACGCAGCGAAGTATTTTTAACGACGCCGTTAATCTCAAGCGCAACCATAATCTCTTCGTGCGGGAGAACGCCGTACTCAACGGCGTAATGGATTTCGTAAATACCGTCTTTTTCGAGAATTGCCGCATCGTTATCGCAGGTTATCGCACTTTCGTCCGCAGGATATTTCGCCGCCGTATTCAAAGGCATATATTTGCAGCCCGACTCTATTGCACATTCTGCCGCAACTAAAGCCTCGACGGAAAAATCGCAACAGCACCTACCTGTAGCTCCCGTAGCACCCGTTGCTCCTTTAGGACCTGTTGCGCCCGTTGTGCCCGTTTCACCTTTAGGACCTGTTGCGCCCGTTGCGCCCGTTTCACCTTTAGGACCTGTTGCGCCCGTTGCGCCCGTTGCACCTTTAGGACCCGTAGCGCCCGTTGCACCTGTTTCACCTTTAGGACCCGTTGCGCCTGTAGCTCCCGTAGCGCCTGTAGCTCCCGTAGCACCCGTTGCTCCTTTAGGACCTGTTGCGCCTGTTGCGCCCGTTGCGCCCGTTTCACCTTTAGGACCCGTAGCACCTGTACCCGTAGCGCCCGTTGCGCCTTTAGGACCTGTTGCACCCGTCGCACCCGTTGCGCCAGTAGGACCCGTAGGACCCGTAGGACCAGTCGCACCCGTGCCTGTAGCGCCCGTTGCACCAGTTGCGCCAGTGGCTCCCGTTGCGCCGTCCTCGCCATCGAACCCCTTGGGAATAACGAAGTCGAAAACGTGGTTATTCTCGTCGCCGCTGTCGGTAACCTTAGCCTCGGTCCCCGCGTCTCCGGTCGTGGTCGTGCCTACGGTTATGGTCTGCGCCGTGCCCGTTGCACCCGTTGCACCCGTTGCACCTGTAGCACCTGTAGCCCCCGTTGCGCCAGTAGCCCCCGTTGCGCCTGTCGGTCCCGTGACTAAGGTTTGGCAGACGATAGTTTCAAAGTTACAGCCGCAGCCGCCGCAACCGCCGCAACAATCGCAGTTTAATAAGATTTTTAAAAGTTCTTTTATCATTGGTTGATTTACCCTTTTCCTCCTTTAGTTAAAAAATATCGTTTATTATAAAGATAGCTTTTATCGTCGGGTTTAAACGAGCCTGCAATTTCGTTGTACTTTTCCGCCTTTTCATAGTCGCCCGCCCTGTCGTACAAGACGCAAAGGCGAATTGCAGGGATATATCCGCCGTAATCGGCATTGTAAAAACCGCCGTCTTCAAGCTTTTCAGGGGTGGAGAGAGCGCACTCGTACCAAAAAATTGCCGAAACCGTATCGCCTTTTTCCTCAAAGTACGATGCGAGAATACAGCAATCTTCTGCGTGCGGAAAGGAGAATAGAAAACCGCACGCCAACTCGGCGAGTGCCTCCTCCCTTCGCCCCAGACTTGACAACGCCCTATAGAGCATTCGGCTTGCCTCGACTTTATTTTCTACCCAACCGTCTGACTTTAA
>JBJFAF010000106.1:0-12649 GCA_051887755.1 Candidatus Coproplasma sp. | reverse complement strand
ATATTAAATCTTTTCGACCTCGATTTAGGTTTAACTTTCGGCGAAGTAAGCTTAGAGTACAGGCACGCACAAGCGGACGAGAACGTTGATATGCTCTCTGCAAGCGTAGATAACTTCGGCGTTGCGCTTTCAATCAATCCTACTAACGTTTCGATAATCGCCCCTGCAAAGGACGATTGCCTTGACTTGACCCAACTCGTGGATGTGGTAAACGGCGCAATTAGCCAGATAAATACCATCAAAGAGGACGGCAAGCTGTACTTTGAAATTGCGAGAATTCTCGATGAAAACACCCCTGCAACCTATCTCTATTTGGACGGAATCCGTGTTCAAATTTGGGGCAAGGGCGAAATAAGTTGGGCAAACGGTGCGGAGCGTGTTGCGCTTGACCTCGGTATGTCCATAACCGAAACGGGTACTGACGAAACGACCTTAAAGCTCGTTTACGACAAAAATTCAGACCCCATAGTTAAGCTTGCCCTCAATAACGTCGGCTTGACCATATATAAAGACGATATAGAGAGCGTCAAGAGCGGCTTTATCGAAATTTACAACAAGCTTGCAGGCGTGTTGGGCTTAGAGCCTATAAAGGAGGGTACGACAGAGAGTGAGACCGCACAGACGAGCGAGAGCGCTCAGTCCTCTAATAGCTTAGGCTCTGCGGATAAACTTCTCGGCGTAATCTTCGGCTTGCTCGCAAGCGAAGATTGGGTAAACGAGCTCAACAACTTCACGGCAACCTGCAACGGCAATTCCTTCATTATCGGATACTTGACCGATAACAATAGGGCAAACGTAACTATTAATACCGACGGTGCGCTCTCCGTTCTCTACGACGGTGCGTTCGGCGAAAGGTTCTCGCTCGGCGGACTTCTTACTATAAGTGCGGCTAATGAAGAGCCCCTTGCGGTAAGCTTTGCGTCCTGCAATATGGCGTCCTCTAAGGACGGCGAAACCGAGTTTATTCGCCTTGCATACAACTTCCTGTTCGACTGTATCCATTCGATTAGCGTAGAGAACATTCTCGGCAGTAATACCTATGCCGTTAAGTTTGAGTTGAACGGCGCAAATACCGAAGTTGCCGCACTTAAAGACGTATACGTCAAGGCGGAGGTCTACGTCACGAGTGAGGCGGCGATTAACTACGGCAAGCTCGCCGAAGGGCTTTTAAACCTCGACGTTGCGGGCGTGGCAATCAATTTGCACGTTATAACCGAATACGACGATTTCGGCAAGGCTCAGTTCTATATCAACCTAACGAGGGTTGCGGATATACTTCTTCCTGACTTGAAGATGAGGGCGACTCAAGACAGCTTGTACGATACGTTCAAGGTGCTGTTCAACACGCTTAACGACACCAACGTAATAGACGTAATTCAAAATCTCTTCCCTGCGGGCGAAACGTTAGAGGAAAGTGAGCAACAGCCTGCAGAAGGCGAAAGCCAGACGGTTGAGGAGGGTATCTTAGATAAGCTTGCTTCGCTTTTGGAAAAGCTATTAAATCTTAACTTCTCGGCGGCAATCAACGCATACGAGGTGGAAGGCGTTCAGTACGCAGATATCGACCTCGACAATCTCTTAGGTCAGCTCGGCTTGAACGTAGGCACGCTCGGCAGTCTTTCGGTTAAGATTAACCACAACACTCACGCTATGACGACGAGCGGCGTGGCAATGGTAACCAACGCTGAGGGCGTTAAGGAAGAGAGAGAGTGGATTTCGCTCTCCTCGGAAAAGACGGAAAAACGCAGCTATAACGAATTCAAGAGAGAAGATTATCTCAACATAGAATTCCTTCCCATAATGCTCGAAGATATCGTTAAATTTGCAACCGACGATAACGGTAATATGTACGAAAAGTTTACCTTAAGCGGCACTATTACCGCCGATATAGTAAGTATGTTTACTATAAACATAGACGTTTCTACCCTTACCGTATCGATGGAGGATAACGATTTCTACTTCTCGGCAGTACTGCACGTTAAGAAGATGTCGGCATTAGGGCTCGTAACCATTCCCGAAAGCACGGTAGGTATTTCCTTCCACGGCGGCTATCTCACGCTTGCGAGGGGGCTTAACACGGCAACTCCCGAATACCGCATTATGACTATGGAATTCTTCCTCGACCATATGCTCGTAAAGAGCGCTAACGACTGCGTGCTTAAGTGGTGGTTAAACGTAAGCGGTTGGGATACCGTAATAAGCATAATCAACTCTGCGGCGGGCGATTTGAATATTAATTCAGGTCTTACGACGCCTCAGGACGTATACCTTTACGATAAGACAAAGAGCGGCACGACACAACTTATCTCTATGTACGACTATGTAGAGGCGCTCAAAGTCATTATAAACGGCACGGAGTACGCTCAATTCGGTGATATGTCCGCCCTTGAAAAGGAGTTCGGCGTATACGACAACTACTACGGATTCTCGCTCAACGCAAGGAAGGTGACCGGCGACGTGCTCACCAAGCTGTATGCGGCAATCTTGAGGGACGAGAACGGCATAAGCGGAGTTAAGGCGAGCGGCGCAATAGATTCCTATGTAACCTTTGCCGCAACGCTTGAGTACGACGAGGGCGTAACCGAAGATTATGAGTTCGGCACGACTTTACAAAGGGGCGTATCCGCACCTTCTATGTTCACGAAGGCTAACGAGATTATAACCTCGCTCGGCGAAACGGTTGCTTACGACCACTTCGTAAAGAACCCCACTGAATTCTACGACGAGAAGTTCGGTTGCTACAATTTAACTTACGACAGCGACAGCGGTACTTATTTAAGCTCCTACGATTATTCTCGTCTGCTCTATTCGCATACGCTTACCGTCGTTGAGCTTGACGGCACGGAGACGGCTGTGCAAGTCCGTCACGGCTCGACCGTACATCTTTACGATAACTATTCGCCCGCATATACGGACGAAACCAAGCAGTTTAGATTGCTCTACACCTTAACCGAGGGCGTAATCAGCGAAATAACTTCCGTCTTAATGGAAGGCGATTTGACCGTCTATGCTTTAAGAGCTAAGGCTGTAAACGTAATTATGACGAGCGGTAGCGAGCAGTACATCGTAACTTCGTTCGTGGGCGATAAAGTTCCCACTACTATAAACGGGCTTGAAACTATAGGCGCAGTAACGTACGAAAACGGCACTGAGGTCGGCGCAAACGACTATATCAGCGAAGAGCTGTTAGACGGCGCAACGGTTATAAACTTAATCGGCGTATTTGTACAGAGCTTAGTCGAAGTGGACGGCATAAATTACGAGTTCCACTACGATAACTCCCTCGGCGAGGGCTACTACATTGTAGCAGGCAAGGCGGCAAGTTTCGACCACACCGTATATTGCGGTGAAAGCGGCAAGACATTAGTGCTTCTCAACGAAATTAACGGTTACCCCGTAACTGAAATTGCGGCAGAGGCGTTTGCAAATACCGACGGTCACGCATTAAGGAGCGTTATCGTTCCCGAAAATATCGTGACAATCGGCGAAAGGGCGTTCCTCGACAACGTGGGTATGGAGAGTGCGGTATTCCTTGCGCCTCAAGTAACAATGCTTGGCTCGTTTAGTGAAGGCGAGGGCGGCAATACGACTCCTTTCTACGGCTGTTCAGCAACCGCCGACGGTACTTCGACAAATATGAGCGTTTACTATAACAGCGTAGTATACGAAGGCTCTTCGACAAATCTGCTCTGGACGAGGTTCCGCCGTAGCGGTTCGGGTGCAATCTACAAGCGTTATTACATAGGTTGCGACCCTAGAGATACCGCAGTCGTCGACTACGATAAGAATGGCGGCGGCGCACTCTATTCTGCAGGTAAATGGAGCCTTGTATCGGTTGCGGTCAACGGCGCAGATTGCGTTGAGGAGATTGATTTCAACGCCGAAGTTGCGTCAAGGGTTACGGAGGGCGTTAGGAACGAAGTTTATACCCAGACGAAAGGCGATGCGTTGTGCAACGAGCTTACTTCAATACTATCCACATATACTAACGAAGTCGGACAGAGTAAGTATATCGTCAACGTAAGCGTTACAAACGTTTCCGGCGACGTAACCGTCACCGTCAACGTTTCTTTAAACGTTCCTACAAAGATAATCGTACACAGTGCAATATCGTTCACCTATACTCTCGGTGAAAACGTTCAGTCGCTTAATGCGGGCAGCAGCGCATTAAACGTAGTAAAGAGTGGTGATAACGTATTGCTCTACAACCCTGTGGCAAGCGGTTATACCTTCTTAGGTTGGGCGCGTGTTTTCAACGGCGTGCTTACCTTCATAGGTGAAACGGCGGAATACGATGCAAGTGCAACGTATTACGCAATATGGGGCGCAAGCAAGGTAGGCACTGAGTTCAGTGCGGTAGCCAACACTTCGGGCTGTGCGCTTTCTATGCCTACGGGAAGCGGCATTGACGGTAAGTGGTATGATAGTAGTTGGAACGAAGTAACGCAGATTTCTACTGATAACTTAATCGTCTACACGAGGAGTATATTTACTTTGACTGTTAAGTTGTCATATAAAGCATTTAATCGTTCAGTATTACACGTTGGAGAAAGTACTTCAAGTTCAACGCTGACAAGCGGCACGTCAATAGATATGACTATTTATGAAGGTACGGCAACGTTTACGTTGGAAGACAAAGTACTTACAGTAAATGACGGTGTAAACGAAACCTTAATTTATGCAAATGAAATCAAATCCAGCGGTTCTGAAAATACGAGCAATAAACGTAATATTTCTTCAAATATAAACGGAACTGTAGAAATTACAGGAGACCTTACCGTAACGTTGAGTTACTGATAAAATCATTATAAAGAGCGAGGCTTAATACAAGCCTCGCTCTTTTCCGTATTATTTAATATTCCTTGCCCTAAAAGCATACACTAAATTATGAAAATTTTGCAACAGCTCATAAAAGAGGCAGGCGCAGATATGGCAGGGGCGATGACGATAGTGCCTCAATTCGGCGGTTATTTTTCAGCGGTCAAGCGGGTGGAGGAGTACGCTCCGCAAAAAATAGTCGTGTCCGCCTATAAGCGCAGGGTGACAATCGTCGGCGAAAATCTTATCATAGATAAGTATTTTATGCAGGACTTAGCCGTAAAGGGCAGTATAACGGGGGTTACGATTGAATAAAAAGGTCGTATTCGAGGTGACCGCCCGCACGGAGGTTGCGCTTAAAAAACTTGCTAAGGCACAGATACCCGTAGGCGCTGTCAAAATAGACGGGACGAAGGTGCGCTTTAGCGTTAATCGGGAATATATACAAAAAGTTTTTGCAATTTTCAAACACCCGTGCTATAATACTGTCATAAGGCGTAAAAGCGCAAAAATGCGCATCGAAGACTTTTTAAAAAGAAGGTTCGGCGTAATCGCAGGCATAGTTATATTTCTCGCCTGTTGTTTTCTATCGCAGTCGCTCGTTCTTAAGGTCTCCGTTACGGGCAATGCGCAGTATTTGACCGAACAGGTGCTGACCATTGCCGAAGAGTGCGGGGTAAAAGTTTTCACCTCCTGCTCTAAGTTGGATAAGCCCCTTTTATCGTCGAGGGTGACCTCGCTTGAAAACGTGGAATTTTGCTCGGTAACCCGCAGGGGTTGGGCTTTGATTATCGACGTGCATGCGCAAGCACAAGCCGAAAACAAGGTCAACTATTCGCCTTTTAAGGCGGAAAGGGCGGGCACGATAACTAAGCTTACCGTCCTTTGCGGCACGCCCGAAAGGGCTGTGGGCGACAAGGTCGATATAGGCGACGTGCTGATAGCTAATTACGAGCTTAATTCAGAGGGAGATAAGGTCAAATGCTTTGCCGCAGGGTACGCCGAGATGGAAGTTTGCGGCAGTATTTCGCTCTTTTACGAAAGTGAGAGCGAGGAAAACGAAAAGTCTGCTCTGTCGGCTACGGCGTTATATTCGGACAGGGTCACAAACAAATCGCTGAAGGTAACGCCCTGCGACGGCGGCTTTTACTATAACGTGGAATTTACCTATCTGCACACGCAAGCGTGGAATATAGATTAGATGGGTTATAATATATAATATGGAAAGAAAGATTAGTGCGGGCAACGTAGATTGCCTTGCAAAGGTACTCGGCTCTTTCGACGAAAATTTAAACGCCGTTTCAAGGGAACTGCACGTATTGTGCCGTGTGGAAGGCGTCAACATCGTAATAGAGGGCAACGAGGAAAACGTCAATACCGCCAAAGAGGTGTTCGAAAACCTTATCGTGCTTGCTGAAAACGGCGAAAAGGTCGATAACGGTATGGCTATCTATTGCATAGAGCTGGCAAAGGACGGCAGGGCGTCGGACATCTGCAAGCTCTCCTCGGGTACGGTGGGCGTAACCTTTAAGGGCAAGCCCGTAAAGTGCAAAACCGTCGGGCAAAAGGCGTATGTAGACGCAATAAGAAAGAACCAGATTGTTTTCGGTATAGGTCCTGCCGGTACGGGTAAAACCTACCTCGCCGTCTGCCTTGCCGTTCAAGCGTTCAAGCAAAAGCAGGTGGATAGGATTATCTTAACTCGCCCTGCGGTGGAGGCGGGCGAAAAGTTGGGCTTTTTACCGGGCGATTTGCAGACTAAGGTGGACCCGTACTTGCGCCCCTTATACGACGCCTTGCAGGAAATGTTAGGAATAGAGGCGTACACAAAGCTAATGGAAAGGGGGGTTATAGAGATTGCGCCCCTTGCATATATGAGGGGAAGAACGCTCTCTAATTCGTTCATAATTTTAGACGAGGCGCAAAACACCACGAGGGAGCAGATGAAGATGTTCCTCACCCGTTTGGGCGACGGCTCTAAAATGGTAATCACGGGCGACGCAACGCAGATTGACTTGCCCGAAGGAAAGCAGAGCGGACTTATTCACGCCGCAAATCTTTTAAAAAACGTAGAAGGAATATCGCTTATAAACCTTACGGATAAAGACGTCGTGCGTAATACGCTGGTTATGCGGATTGTTCGCGCATACGCAAACCAAGGCGTCGGGAGAAATGAAAGTGGAAATAAAACTGACTAAAAAACAATACCTTGTTGCAACGCTAAACTTTATCATAAATTTCGTGATAATGCTTGCAATTGCGTTTGCAATGCTTGCGATAAAGCAAAAGGGCAACACCTCGGCGTTCATTTCAGCCAACGTCGGCAAGGCGGTGTTCGTGCTTGCAGGCGTTCTGTTTTTATACCTCATCACCTTTTGGTATTTATATTTTGAAAGCCGTGAAATTCTGGCAAAGCCCTCCAAGCAGATAGAAATTTTCGTCCTTTTGGACCTCTCTTTCGTGTTGAGTTTCGTTATAACCTATTTGCTTAACGACCCCAACGCCCGTCCCTTCGGCTTTTTCGCAATAATGTGCGCAACGCTGATGGGCAGAAAACAGGCGATATTTTTAAACGTTATTAACGCCCTCATCATATTCATAATGGATATAAACATCAACCCCGCTGCGGTCGACGAAGTGGAAATTCTTCAGTACTGCTCGTGTATGCTTATGTCATTCTGTGCGGGTACTTTGGTAACGTTCTTCTCGCATATGATAAAGACGAGGTTGCAGAGCGTTTTGCTCTTCTTCGTATTCCTTATTCCCATCGAGATTATAATCGTCGTTATGGAAATACTCTTCGGCGGCAGGACTTCGGAGTGGATTTTGCTCGCATACGGCGCAATCGGCGCAGTATTCTCTACGCTTTTATATATCGTTTTACTCCCCGTGTTCGAGCTTATTTTCTCAGAGCTTACGACCTTCCGTCTGCGTGAGATTACCGCACCAAACGCCCGCCTTATGAAAAAGCTTAAGAACGAGGCTCCCGGCACTTACAACCACTCGGTAGTCGTAGCACAGCTCACCGAGGCTTGCGCTATTGCGATAGGGGAGGACGGCGAGCTTGCAAGGGCGGCGGCTCTTTACCACGATATGGGCAAGCTTAAAAACCCCGAAATGTTCACCGAAAATCAGTCGGATAAGAATATTCACAACGAACTGCCTCCCGAGCTCTCGGCAGAAATTATCCGTTCGCACGCAAAAGACGGCGCAAAGATGATTAAGAGCAATCACCTTCCCGAATTTCTTGCCGACGTAGCCGTTCAGCACCACGGTACTCTGCCCATAAAGTACTTCTACGCCAAAGCGCTTAAAATGAGCGACGGCGAAGTGCCGCTTGCTAATTTCTCCTATCCAGGACCCGTCCCCGAAACTCGTATAGCGGCGATAATTATGATTGCCGACGCAGTGGAGGCGGCAACCCGTTCGCTTGCGGACAGAAGTGCGGCTAATATTGAAAAGCTCGCAGGAAGTTTAATCGAGGAGCGAATGAATTTGGAGCAGTTTGTAAACTGCAATATAACCTTGCGTGATTTAACGGTTATCAGCCGTACGATTGCTCAGTCGCTTTCGGGCGTATACCATTCCCGTATCTCCTACCCCAAGCTTAAGATAGGCAAAAAGGGGTAATAATAAAGGGCGAATATGTTAAATATAATCTGTGAAGATAGAGATTTTTCCATATTAGAAAAGGCGTTCGAGGGGGAATACTCTTCGGACTGCCCGCTTTCGTTAGAGGTTATTATCGTCGATAAGGAGACGATAAGGGATTTAAATTCCCGTTTCCGCAGTATCGACAGGGTTACGGACGTTCTGTCCTTCCCAACGCTTGATAATATACGAGGCAAAAAACTGCTTATAGCCGACTATCCCTACGATACCGACGGAGACGGTACTCTGTTTTTGGGTTCTATAGCAATCTGCGAAGAGGTTGCAAAGGAGCAGGCGGAAGAGTACGGTCACAGCGAGGAGAGGGAATTTTACTACCTTGCAACGCACGGCGTATGCCACCTTTTGGGTTACGACCATATGACCGAAGAGGATAAGGCTGAAATGAGGGTTAAAGAGGAGCGGGTGATGGCAAAGCTCGGCTTAGAGAGGGTATAATTTTAACTGTATGAAAAGCGGATATGTAGCATTAATAGGAAAGGCTAACGCAGGTAAATCTACGCTCGTAAACGTGCTCGTCGGCGAAAAGGTGGCAATCGTTTCACCCAAGCCGCAGACGACGAGAGATGCGATTATGGGAGTCATCAACGGCGATGGTTATCAAATCGTGTTTATCGACACCCCCGGCATATATAAAGCGAAAAACGCCCTCTCTCAGGTGATGGAAAAGACGACGGAAACGACCTCTAAGGGTGTGGACGCAATCGTCTTCGTGCTCGACGGTCACGAGGGCGTATCGGAGAGCGATATAGATACGATTAAACGCTATTCGTCAGGCAATATCCCTATGTTAATCGCCCATACCAAGATAGATATAATGCCCAAGGAGAACATTCCCGAAAACGTCAAAAAGCTCTACGAGGCAGGAATTGATTGCGACGTCTATCCCGTCTCTGCACGCAAGGGCATAAACTTGAAAAACCTTATTGACGGAATAGTCAAGCTCCTCCCCGAAGGGGATAGGGTTATAGAAGACGACATAGTCTCCGACAAGAGCGAGAGGTTTATGATTGCCGAAATAATGAGAGAAAAAATTCTTCTTAAATTCGATAAGGAAATTCCCCACGGCATAGCAATAGTCGTAAACGAATTTACCAAAGACGAAAACGGCGTGTACGATATAAACCTTGATATCGTCTGCGAAAAGGCAAACCACAAAGCGATTTTAATCGGCAAGCAGGGTGCGGCTATTAAAGAAGTCAGCTCTTTTGCAAGGCAGGATATGGAAAAGTTTTTGGGCGCAAAGGTCTTTTTGACTACTTACGTCAAGGTCAAGGAAGATTGGCGAGACAGACCCTCTTTAATGCAGACTTTCGGCTACGGCAAAAAGAACTCATAATTTACGCCTATTTGCCCAACCTAATTCGGGGAGGGTAAAATGAAAGTCAGGGATAACGATGCAGCGGAGCTCGCTTGGAAGATGTTCGAAAAGACGGGCTCGGTAAGCTATTATATGCTATATAAAGAACTCAAAGGGAAATAAATTTTGGCAGAAATCAAAGTCAACGCACTTATGTTGCGGGCGGTAGATTATCAGGAAAACGACAAAATATTGACGCTTTTATCCGCCGAAAGGGGTAGGATAACGGCAGGCATAAAGGGTGTGAAAAAGGCAAACGCAAAATTAAAGTTCGCCGCACAGCCCTTTTGTTTTGCCGAATATATTTTAGCCGAGAGAGGCGGGCGATACACCGTAACTCAGGTGAGCGAGTGCGAAAGCTTTTACGAACTGCGTACTGACGTCGATAAATATTACGCCGCTTGCGCCGTCTGCGAGGCGGCGATAAGTCTTACCGCCGAGGGCGACGGAGGCGGAGAGATTTTCGCTTTATGCATAAAAGCGTTAAGGGATATGTGTGTTTCCGACCAAAAAATTGCGTTAATATCCTTTCTTTTAGGGGCGTTAAAGGCGTGCGGCTACGGTATAAGCGTAAGCCCGTTCTGCCCCGTCTGCGGCAACCGAATAGATAATGCGGAAAAGCTCCGCTTCGATTTGCGCAGCGGCTCTTTTTCCTGTTGGGACTGCTCGACCTATTCAGGCGTCGGCGCAGAGACGTTCAAGGCGCTTTTAATTGCCGAAGGTAAGAGAGTGGGCACCGCCGACGAGGAGGGTAAAAGGCGTGCGTTAAAGCTTTTAAGGGAGTATATAGTCAGCAAGACCGACGCACGCCTCGTGTGTTTGACCGAATACATAAACCTGCCTTAAATTTAAAAATCAACGTAAAATAATCTTAAAAATAACGGAGTACGCACTCCGTTGTTTTGTTTCATACGCACAAAAAATGAATATATTCATAGTTTTTTATAATTTGGGGTGAAAAATATTAGCTAACTACTTGAAAAAAACTTAAAGCTGTATTATAATGGAAAAGTTGATAGGATAGAGTAAAATTTATTCATCGTAAAAAGAAAAAATAAAACAAATATAAGAATCGACAGGAGGGTTTTTATGGCAAAAAAGTATTGCTACCTTTTCACCGAAGGTAATGCAAACATGAGGGAGCTTTTGGGCGGCAAGGGTGCAAACCTTGCAGAAATGACCAACATCGGTTTACCTGTTCCGCAGGGTTTTACGATTTCTACCGAGGCTTGTACGCAGTATTACGAGGACGGCAGAAAGATTAATGACGAAATCAAAGCCGAAATAATGAGCTATATCGACAAGATGGAGCAAATCTGCGGCAAGAAGTTTGGCGATAAAGAAAATCCCCTTCTCGTTTCCGTCCGTTCAGGTGCAAGGGCGTCTATGCCTGGTATGATGGATACTATCTTAAACCTCGGCTTAAACGAGGAAGTAGTAAACACCATCGCTGAAAAGTCGGGCAATCCCCGTTGGGCTTGGGACTGCTACAGAAGATTTATTCAGATGTTCTCCGACGTCGTTATGGAAGTCGGCAAGAAATATTTCGAAAAGCTTATCGACAATATGAAGGAGGCTAAGGGCGTTGAGTACGACGTAGACCTCGACGCAAACGATTTGAAGACCTTGGCAAATCAATTCAAGGCAGAGTACAAGGCTCAGCTCGGCACCGATTTCCCCGACAATCCTAAGGACCAGCTTTTCGAGGCAATCAAAGCCGTATTCCGCTCGTGGGACAACCCCCGTGCAAACATCTACCGTATGGACCACGACATTCCCTACAGCTGGGGTACTGCGGTAAACGTTCAGATGATGGCGTTCGGCAATATGGGTAACGATTGCGGTACGGGCGTTGCGTTCACTCGTAACCCCGCAACGGGCGAAAAGGGACTTATGGGCGAATTCTTAATGAACGCTCAGGGCGAGGACGTCGTTGCAGGCGTTCGTACGCCTATGCCCATCTCCAAGATGGCGGAAGTCCTTCCCGACGTATACGACCAATTCTTAAAGGTATGCGAAACGCTTGAAAACCACTACCGCGATATGCAGGATATGGAATTCACCATTGAAAAGGGCAAGCTCTATATGTTGCAGACTCGTAACGGTAAGCGTACCGCCGCCGCCGCAATTAAAATCGCTTGCGACCTTATCGACGAGGGTATGATAACCGAGAAAGAGGCGTTAATGCAGATTGACGCAAAGTCTCTCGATATGCTCCTTCACCCTCAGTTCGACCCCAAGGCTTTGAAAGAGGCAGATAAAAACAACGTAGTCGGCAAGGGTATTGCCGCATCTCCCGGCGCTGCCGCAGGTTCAATCGTGTTCACCGCAGAAGACGCCGTTATCGAAGGCAAGAAGGGCAAGAAGGTCGTATTGGTTCGTCTTGAAACCTCTCCCGAAGATATCGAGGGTATGAAGTACTCCCAGGGTATCTTAACCGTTCGTGGCGGTCAGACCTCCCACGCAGCTGTTGTTGCACGTGGTATGGGTACCTGCTGCGTATCCGGTTGCGGCGACATCAAGATGGACGAGGAGAACAAGCAGTTCACTCTTGCCGGTAAGGTATACAAGGAGGGCGATTGCATCTCCCTTGACGGTTCCACCGGTAACATCTACGACTGCCTTATCCCTACCATTCCTGCTGACCCCAACTCCGGTTACTTCGGCAGAATTATGGCTCTTGCAGACAAGTACAAGGCATTGGGCGTAAGAACCAACGCAGACACCCCTGCAGACGCTAAGCAGGCAGCAGCGTTCGGCGCTCAGGGTATCGGCCTTTGCCGTACCGAGCATATGTTCTTC
>JBJFAF010000105.1:0-12755 GCA_051887755.1 Candidatus Coproplasma sp. | reverse complement strand
GTTGACACTTGTAAGTAACGTTATATTACTTTATTTGAACTACTCTGTCAAATTAAATTTTAAATAAAAGGATAAAAAAATGTTAAAAGTATTCGTTGATTCTTGTAGCAGCATTAAACAGGACGAAAAAGAAAAATACAACGTAGAGATATTCCCTTTACGCTACCTTATGGGCGATAAGGAGTATTTAGACGGCATCGATATGACGATAGACGACTTCTACAGCTTACTCATTGAACAGAAGATGTTCCCTAAGACCTCCCTGCCTAACTTGGACGAACTGAAAGAGAGGGTTGAAAATTGCACGCAAGTCGGCGACGAGGTTTTGATTATCACCTTATCCTCGGGGCTTTCAGGCACGTTTAACGCAATAAACAGCCTTTTCAAGGACAACAAAAAGGTTACCGTAATCGACTCCCGTACCGCCGTCGGAGGGGTCAAATTGATTGTTAAAGAAGTCAATAAGTACAGGGATAAGCCTATAGATTATATCGTGGAAAAGATAAACGCCTTAATTCCGAGAATAAGATTGTTAGCCATTCCCCAAACGCTTAACTATCTTTTGATGGGCGGAAGGCTTTCCAAAAAAGAATGGGCAATAGGCAGTATTTTGCAGGTTAAGCCGATTATAACCTTAAATAACGGCAACGTCGGGGTCTTTGCAAAGAAAATAGGGCTTAAAAACGCAATGAAATACATTGCCGCAAAGACGGCGGAACTCGTAGACTGCAACTTTGAAATAGTCCCCTCCTATACTTACGACGACGAAAATCTTAGACAGCTTATAAATATGACGGATGTAAAAATTCACGGCGCAATGGGCGAAGCTGATAACGTCGACCCCGTTATCGCCTGCCATTGGGGACCTTACGCCTTCGGCTTTATCTTTATAGAAAAAGAAGTTTAATAAAAAATTCGGGCTTGCCTTTATCCGACAAGCCCGAATTTTGATAAATTAAATTTTCCGCCGCACCCGATTTTCGGGTGCGGCGGTGTTGTTTTCCTTTTTTAATCAGTTTTTCTTCCAACTGTAATTTGAGTAGTTAGTTCTCAGACAATCAGCCGCAACTTCAGTATCGGTCAATTTACTGCTGCTTACCGAAATTGTCTCGTGGGTATAATCGATGCTTGTAACTTCCCACCCTTCCGTAACTTTAAACGTTGCGTTTTTCAACGCTTTGCAACTATAAAATGCGTAATCTCCTATTTCGCTAACATTCTCAGGAATAGTTATGCTCGTAAGCGAAGAGCAACCGTAGAAAGCATGACTTTCTATTCTCTCTACGCCGTTGCCTATCGTTATTCTCGTAAGCGAAGAGCAACCGTAGAACGCACTATTTCCTACGCTCGTCACGCAGTCGGGTATGGTATAAGCGGTCGCCGTTTTACCTTCAGGATAGCGTATTAAAGTAGTTTTATCCTTATTGAACAGTACGCCGTCCAAATCGGAATAGTTAGTATTTTCGGCATTTACGGTTATATCAGTAAGAGCGGCACATTGAAAGAACGACAAATTGCCCATACTCGTTACCCCACAACCGATAGTTACGCCCGTAAGTGCGGTGCAGTTAAAGAACGCTTGTTCTACTATGCTCGTAACGCTGTCAGGTATGGTATAAGCAGTTTCCGTTTTCCCTGCGGGATAGCACATTAGAATAGTCTTATCCTTATTAAACAATACGCCGTCTAAATCGGAATAATTTTTATTGTCTGAATTTACTGTTATGCTCGTAAGCGAAGTGCAGCCTTTGAACGCCGAGCCTTCTAAGCTGACCACGCCGCCGCTTATCGTCACGTCCGTAAGAGAGGTGCAATTTTGGAATGCGCTTTCACTTATACACTTAGTATCATTATGTACGTTACAGCCGCTTATATTTTCGTCCTTTGCGCATATCAGCGCGGCGTAAGGGTTGACGCTATTACCTAAATAATAAGCGTTGTCGTATTCGTTAAAGATGCACGAATCGCAATAATCAAACGCATTTGCGCCTACTTTCGTAACGCCGTTTCCTATAGTTACGCTTGTTAAAGCGTCGCAATTAAAAAACGCTAATTCACCTATTTCCGTAACACCGTCGCCAATAACTACGCTTGTCAGTTTATCAAACATAAACGCCTCGGCTCCGATTGCGCCGTTTGTAATTTCAACCGTTTTTAACTGCGGTAAGTTTATACGGTCTACAAGTTTAATAACACTTCCAGGCAACGTTACGCTTTCAATCGGGCAATTATAGAACACGTTTTCTCCTATGCTCGTCACGCCGTTACCTATAGTAATATGCTTAAGCGCTACGCAATCTTTAAATAAGCTATTTTCTAAGCTGGTCACACTATCGGGTATAGTTATGCTTGTAAGCGAATCGCAACTACTGAAAGCACTACCTCCTATGCTAGTTACGCTGTCGGGTATGGTTATATTAGTAAGCGAATCGCAACTATAGAACGCCATATTTCCTATGCTCGTCACGCTATCGGGTATGGTTATCGTAGTAAGCGAACAATTCCTGAAAGCACTGCCTTCTATGCTCTCACATACACTTCCTTCGGCAAATCTTACGGATACGATTTTAACGGAACTAGCGAAATTTGTCCCGAATAGTAACTTGGGAATCTTCTTAACGTTAGCCCCTATATTGACAGTTATTCCAACTTCGTCTCGTCCTGATTCGCTAAAAACGCCGCTTTGATTTAAACCGGCACATTCGGTTGCATTATAGTTTATCTCGGTAAGCGAAGAACAATGCGAGAACGCATCGTACCCTATGCTCGTAACGCTATCAGGTATGGTTATACTTGTCAAGCCACTACAACCATAGAATGCACTATTTCCTATGTACGTCACACTGTTAGGTATAGTTACACTCGTAAGTTTACCTAACCCCTTAAATGACGCATATGCGAATCCAATCACAGGTTTATTTTCATAAGTTGCCGGAATAATTATATCATTATCCTCACAAGTTCCTATACCTGCAACAACACAATAATCATCAAACACTACATAATCTAAACCTGTACTCCCTGCACCCGTACTCTCACCACCCGAGCCGCCATTGCCGCCGCAGGCGGAAAGACCTACTGCCGCCGCAGATACGCTTGCAATTGCAACGAATAACGTTAAAATTTTCTTTACTTTGCCGCTCATAATACTACCCCGCTAAATATTATTTAAACTGTTTGCACTCTTCATGTAAGCGCAAGCGTTTATTTTTTATTAACCGTATCTTACCATACCAAACGGTATAATGTCAATAGTTTTATTCCGTTTGGTATAAAATGATTGTATGAAACCCTATTTGGAAGCCTTTTCAAATAACCTAAAAGAGTTAATCGGGAATATGACGTTGAGCGAATTTTCGAGAAAGGTAGACATACCGCAACCCACGCTGTCGAGATATATTTTATGCCAAAGGGAGATTTCTTTGGAAAACCTAATTAAGATTGCCGATTACTTCGACGAGGATATAGATTATCTTTTAGGCCGCAAAGATTATTAATTTTTTAACGTAATTACGCCGAGCGCAAAATTTTGCGCTCGGCGTTGTTTTATTTTTGTCAAAAATTCAGTTGTTTAAGAGTTTGTCGCTTAGCTCTATAACCTGCTTTGCGTACTTCTTTTTACGCCTCTTTAAAATCGCCTTGTAGATAAAGTAGTTTACGCTGACTATACCTATCCCCACTAAGCCGATAACTATGCCCAAAGGCATTGCAAAGGCGGCGGTCGTAAGCACTTGCATTGCAAGGCACATTCCCACCCCCAGCACGAGCGAGCCGACCGTACCGAGCGTGAAAGCCGTGACCTCGGCAGGCGTACGCACCTTTTGGTCCAACTTACAGAGTTCGTTCAGGTCGTTTTCCCTGTCGCTCTTCTCGCTGTAATTTTTTTTGATTTCCTCTACGATTTTTTGTTCTTGAAAGTTTTCCATTTTTAATAACTCCTCATTGATTTTGTACCCGTAGTATAACCTGCTGAAGTTATTAAATTGCTAATTATTTGTAAACGTTAAGTAAGTCTTTCATTAAAATTTTGTTAATTGTTCAAAAGCTCTTCCGAAAGGCGTAAAATCTCCTGAGAGTATTTTTGCTTTTGCTTATTGTAGGTAAAGCGCATTAACGGGTATGCCGCCGCCGTCAAGGCGACCCCGACTAAGCCGACGACCGCTCCCCAAATATAGAGCTCCCACACCATTGCCATAGACATACCCAGCCCGAATACAAGCACGCCGACAATTCCAAACGAAAGGGCAACGATACGGGCGGAGTTCTTTACCTTTTTATCCAACTCTATCAGCCGTTGCAGTTTGCTTTTATTTTCGCTCTGCGGCAGGTACGATTTGCGTATACTCTCTATTTCTTTTCTCTCCTCTTCCGTCGGTGCGGAATAGGTATAGTTAAACTTCTCTTCCATCTCTATTTTCCTTTAGTTTTTTACTCGCCGTGACTATCATAGCGACGCCCAACACAGCGGTAAGCACGCATACTATTGCGCCCGTTGCGGCGTTCATCTGCATTTCATACTGTAAATCGCCGCCGAACTCCTTAAACATCGTCGTCTGCAATGCAAGGATTGAAACGAATGCGTCGGCAAGGTTTATATTGCGCAGTGCGCTGATTGTTGCGTCGTCCGATTTTTTCGCCTTAACGGCGTTGTAGACGGACATAATTATTTTATAAAATGCATACAGTGCCGCAACGTAAATAGAATACCCTGAACGCTGAAAGGAATTTTTGCCGACAACCATATAAAGTATTGCCGCCGAGAGCGCAACGGGAAGAACTACTAGCCCGACCCCGCACATTCGGTAGATTTTCAACGCCTTGACGCTTTGAACCTCCTCCCCTGTTTCAAGCTTGCCCTTTTTGCGGTGAAAATTGAGCACGACGCCACGCATAACCGCCAAAAGCAGGTAGTAAGCGGCAAGCGAGCCGTACCAAACCGACCTGTTTATTACGCCCAAAACGCCGTTAAACACCACATACGCCGTACTTAACGTAAACGAGCCGACGGCAAACACGACGGTGCGGAAGCTATATTGCTGCAAAAGCTTGCTCGTGAATTTACGTTTATTCATCGCCTCCGTTATCCTGCCCTTTACTTTAGGTGCTGTGACGGCAATCAAGTAGATTAAATAGCCTAACGACAGCGCCGCTAAGGCGTATAAAATATAGTTTAAAACGCCGTCCGCCATAAGCATACACACGACTGCGGCGGCGATTGCGCACAGCGTAAATATAAGCCACACGAACAAAAACCACACGGGCGGGCGTTTGATAAAGGATAAAAATTTTTTCATTTTATGCGTTGATTGCGACGGTAAATGTACTGCCCTTACCCACTTGACTTTCGACGGAGATTTGCCCGCCGAGCACGTCGATAACCTTTTTGACGAGCGCAAGCCCCAGCCCGTTGCCCTCCTTTTGATGAGAGGTGTCGCCTTGATAGAATTTATCGAAGATGCGCTCGCCCACCTCCTTAGATATACCGCAGCCCGTATCGGTTACTCGGACGACGGCTTTGCCGTTTTCATTCGTAAGATAGACGCCTACCATTCCACCCCGCTCGGTAAATTTGATTGCGTTTGATATAAGATTATGCCATACAATCTCTAAATACTCGGGGCAGGAGGTAACCTTTAGCTCCTCCAAATCGCAATCTAACTCTACGCCCTTGCTCTCAATTAAGTCCTCGTAGGAAATGATTACTTGAGCAACACTCTCGTCTAAGCGGAAATTTTTAAGCTCGGGGGTAAGCTGTTGATTTTCCAACTTGTTTAATTTTAAAATATTCTGCACGAGAGCGGTCAGCCTTTCGGAGGCTGAAACGAGCGTCTGCGCATAGTTTTTACGGGTTTCTTCATCCACGTTATCGCCCTGCAATGCGGCGGCGTAGTTGGAAATTATCGCAAGCGGCGTTTTGATTTCGTGCGAGACGTTTGAGATGAAGTCTGTGTGCAATACCTCCGTCTTTTCGAGCTCCGCCGCCATTTTATTCAAATTCTCTTTTATGCAGTCGTAGTCGTTATAACGACCGTAATCTCGGGTAATCTCCAGCCGTACTGAAAAGTCGCCCGAGGCAATTTTATCGGTTGCCGAGAGTATTTCGTTTACGGGCTTATCCACGGTCATTCTGCGGCGGATATAGTCGATAACCGTCGCTGCGAGCGACAAGAAGATTATTGCCGCAAGCATTACGACGGCAACGACCGTCTTGTTTTCGGTGTGCTCGGTGACGAGTTCTAAAACGATTACGGCAACGCTTACGACTACGGAGATGGAAATAAAGAACAGCGCTGCGCCGAATAAAGAGCTTAATTTCTTTTTGTTTTTCTTCATTTTAAAACCGCCTTATAGCCCAGCCCGTGCACCGTTACGATTTCAAACCCGTCGCACTCCTTCGTCTTTTCCCTTAGCTTGACGAT
Source organism: Candidatus Coproplasma sp. (assembly GCA_051887755.1). Taxonomy (GTDB): domain Bacteria; phylum Bacillota; class Clostridia; order Christensenellales; family Borkfalkiaceae; genus Coproplasma. The sequence continues at coordinate 6,336 of JBJFAF010000105.1, read as the reverse complement.
GTACACGTCCACCGTGCGGGAGGTCGCCGAAGAGTCGTAGTCCCAAAACTCCTCCATAAGCTGAGTCCTCGTAAAAGTCCTCTTCGGGAAGGAGAGCAGTTTAAAAAGCAGGTCGAATTCCCTGACGGTAAGATTTATTTCCTCGCCGTCGACATAGGCGGTATGCTCTTGAGCGTTCATTCGTAGGTTGCCCGCAACCAACTCTTTACAACGCTCTATATTAGCCCTGCGGAGCAACGCCTCCACCCTAAGCAATAGAATGTCCACGTCGAATGGCTTTACGACGTAGTCGTCAATACCAAGCTTATAACCCCTCTGTTTGGAGGCTTTGTCGTCTAATGCGGTTATAAACAAAATGGGTATGCTCTTATCCGCCTCCCTCACCCGTGAGGCGAGGGCAAAGCCGTCGAGCTCGGGCATCATCACGTCCGTTATTATTAAATCGGCTTGATTGTCCTGAAGATATTCAAGCGCCTGCCTGCCGTTATAGCAGGACGCCGCCGAGTAGCCGCTGCGTATCAAGCTTGAATAGACTATTTCGTTTAACGCCTTGTCGTCTTCGACGACTAAAATCTTTACCATTGACACTCCTTTTTATTTTTTTACATTTTAACCTGTCCGTATTCTTATATTACATAACAGTTGTTAAAGTTTTGTTAATTGCGGGTTAAAATATTGTTGAAATGATATGCAACCCACTGCGGAGGCTTTTGCCGTTGCGAAGGTCTTTTCGCCGTAATTTAATTTGAGAGCATTAAAAAAACGCCGAATAGGCTGTATTCGGTGTTTTTACGTTTACTTTTTCTTCTTTTCTTCCCTGCGCTTATCGTTGATAATTTGCAGTTCCTTTTCGTCTATGACCTTAAAGCCCTCTTCCTTGGCTATTTCCACCATCTGCGTTAAGGCGGCTTTTAAAAATATTCTAGGAATCTTCGTCAGCTTTGCACAAGCGGCGTCGGTAAAGGATATATCGGGGTCAATGCGCTTTGCGGCGTAGATGACCGACGTAACGTCGCCCTCCTTTGCCTGAACCTTTTCCGCAAAAGGACGCTTAAATTTACTGCACCAAAAATTCGTGCTGTCACGATAGCCGTAGTCGACGGGCACGTTGGGGAAACAACTTGCGTCTATGCCGTTTAATATGCCGTTATAGTGCTTTTTCTTCATTAAAATTCTGTCTATCTTTAAAATGAAATGCGCACCGAACTTGCTCGTTATGCCGTTGAAATGCCTATACGGCGGCTCGTACCCCTCTAAACAGCCCGCCTTATCGAGATAGGCGTCCTCCAAACTATCGTCCCAACTGCACTCAAAAATTTGAAAACTCTCGCCGACGAGCTTGGGGCGGTCTTCACCTAAGTCGCTGTCCTCTAAAGTGAAAATACAGTTTTTCATCTTCTCGGCAGTCGTCTCCCCCGGGAAACCTAAGCGCACTGCCTCTTTAAAATATTTACGCTTGTCGGGAATGAAGTTGAGCGTCGCCTTCTTCGTTCGCAGGATATTCTGCGCCGTGTTGGAGCTGTTCCTACTCTCCAAAATCATTGCGTAATAGTCCTTGCCCGCTATGTAGTAGGGGAAGCATAAAGAGTATGCGCCCAAGTTGGTCAAGCCGTCCTCCGACGTAGTTGAGACTAAAATCGTCGGCATAGGGAAAAAGGACGAAGTCTGGTAAAAGTTATCTACAATTCTAACATTTTCAAAATCTTTCATAAATTTTCACCTCTTAAATAATTATACGCCCGTTCAAGAGAATAGTCAATAGGCGTTTAATTTTAGCGAAAAAAATACCCCGATTTTAATAATCGGGGTAGCTTTAATTTATTTATTCCTTGCCGTTCCAACAGTAGGTGCAGAGCTTTTCTTCGGGCAAGCCCGTCGCCTTAATCATATCGTCTAAGCGGTTAAAGCGAAGGGAAGTAAAGTGCAGTTCCTTGCAGATTTCCTCCTCCATCTTTAAATACTTATCGGTGCCGGGCGTTGCGTATTCCTGAAGAACTTCGTCCGAAGGCGTACAGCCTTCTAACCTTGCAACTACCCTGCGTGCAATGAGCTCCATTTCGGAGGTTGAGCGGGAGAAATTGAGGTATCTGCAACCGTACATAATAGGCGGACAGGCAGCACGGATATGCACTTCCTTTGCGCCGCTCTGATATAAGAAGTCGGTAGTCTCCCTCGTCTGCGTTCCCCTTACGATAGAGTCATCTACTAAAAGGAGCTTTTTGCCGTTGATTAAATCGTGTATGGGAATGAGTTTCATCTTGGCAATCAGGTTGCGCTTTTGCTGTGTGGGGGGCATAAACGAACGGGGCCAAGTGGGCGTATATTTTATAAACGGACGGGCGAAAGGTATGCCCGATTCGTTTGCATAGCCTATTGCGTGCGCCGTACCCGAATCGGGAATACCCGCAACGTAATCGGGCTTTACGTCGTCCCTCATAGCCATATATTTACCGCTGTTATAGCGCATTTGTTCTACGCTTAAACCCTCGTACGAGGAGGAAGGATAGCCGTAATAAACCCAAAGGAAGGTGCAGATTTTCATCTTGTCGCCGGGGGCAACCAAGGTCTTTACACCGTTAGGAGTGAGCACGACTATTTCACCGGGACCGAGCTCTTTATAGTCGGTATAGCCTAAGTTAAGGTAGGCAAAGCTTTCAAAGCTTGCGCAATACGCCCCCTCCTTTTTGCCGATGACTATGGGCGTTCTGCCGAGCTTATCCCTTGCGCAGTACACGCCTTGTGGGGTGAGAATAAGCATAGACAGCGAACCGTCCACTATCTCCTGCGCAAAGCGGATACCTTCGATAAAGTTGTCCTTTTGATTGATTATAGCGGCGACGAGCTCGGTTGCGTTAATCTCACCGTTCTGCATTTCAAAAAAGTGCGTGCGCCTGTCTATAACGTTGTTTAATATAGCGTCGGCGTTGTTAATCTTGCCGATTGTCGCTATTGCGAAAGAGCCGTGGTGCGAACGGAGAAATATAGGCTGTGCCTGATAATCGGAAATACAACCTATGCCCATAGTGCCCTTCATTGAACTGAAATCGTCGTAAAACCTCGTCCTGAAAGGTGCGTTCTCTATGCTGTGGATAGACTTTTCAAAGCCCGTTTCGGGGCTGTAAACCGCCATACCTGCCCTTCTCGTTCCAAGGTGCGAGTGATAGTCGGTGCCGAAAAACAAATCGAACACGCAATCTTCTTTAGAAACTACGCCAAAAAAACCGCTCATTACAAACCTCTCTTCTCTTGTAGCTTAAATATTTTATCATAGTATATCTAAAATAGCAAGCGTGCAACCGAGTATAGGCGTAAAAAATTACAGGTTGATTTTCTAATTTTTGCTATCTATCCTCAAGCCCCGCTATGTACTTGCGCCGTACCTTACACCGCTCCCAGTAAAAAATTTTAAGGGCTGTTCGTACGAACAGCCCCGTCTTTTATTTGTTATTATAAATATCTATTTGCCTTATAAAATCACTTGACGTATTCTTATCCGAGCGATTATCTTGAGGGGAATTAGATATAGTTAACGCATATTTTGAATTTCCTTTATAAGCGTATTTGTCGTGCGAGCCTTTTTCTAAAACGAATCCTATTTTTTCAAGGTTTCTTCTGCGACTAATCGTAGAACCATCCTTTATCGCTATTTCAATTTCCTCAAATATTTTCTTACCTTCGCCGGTTGTTTCGTTGTTTTCCAAAAGGTATTTTATAATCTCTTCTTTTCTCCACCCTTTAATGCAATTCTTTAATTCCTTTTCTAAAATAGCAATAATGCAGTCTTTTACTTCGTCGTTATAGAATTCTTTAAAATCGCCCTTTGAAATAAGCCCGTCTTCGCATTTATTCTCAAGTGCCGCCTTCAGCGTTTCAATATAGGTGTCCTTTTTATATATTTGCTCTTGTAAATCTTTTATTTTATCGTTTAATTCTTTTTCCTCTGCCTCGAATAAAGCTTTATCCTCTTCTTTTTCTCTTTCCGCCTCTTTTACTAATTCTTCCGAGAGCCAAATACCTTTTTTATGATAATCAATGCTTATTCTCTCCCAAGTTAAATCGGAAAGGGGTTGATAATTTAACAATGACCGATACAGGGTTGAACAAATGTCTTTTTGAAACTCTTTTTTATCTAACACGCCTTCCTTAAAGAAGTTTTTATAGGAGCAGTTCGTACGGTACTTACCACCCGAAAAATGAATACCAACGTAACCCGAGCAAGCGTTGAGCTTGTTGCATTTTTTGGTCAGCTCGTTAGAAAACTTTTTGTCGGGTTCTACTAATACATGCGCTATTCCCCCCAACTCTTTGGCTAAATTATTTATGTCCACGTCGTAGTACGTTCCGCTGCACGAATCGTAACTTACATAGACTACAGGCAAGCTTAATTTGGTTTTTCCCTGCATAATTTCTGCACAGATATCTAACTGCGCCTGCGTTAAAATAATGGGCGTACCGACAACAGGGAAAACGCCTTTATCTTCGCAATAGCCTTTATCTAACAATAAATTCACTATTTTAGGTTTATGGATATAGGGGAATTTATTAGGCGCTTTACTCTTTGCGCAAGAGAGCTTTACAGAGAAAAATTTTCCGTCTTCGTCGCTTTCGTAAATACAATCGACAACCCAAACGGCGTCATTTTCAGAATTAGTAAAGCGTGCGGCTAATACTTCCTTTTCGCCTATATTAGTATTAATAAATTTTAAGCTATACCCGTTTTCAAACTCTATGACTTTGTTTTCTTCATCGGTATAATCGATAGATGATATTCCGTATTTCTGACCGATTAACCACTCCTTGATAAGGCTGATAATCTGCTCTTTTTCAACGCATTCTTTTAAAGGTATTCTCGTCACTAATTTATCCATCGTTCCCTCTTAAGTATAAAATTACATTATATTTATAAAACACAAAAAGCAATCTTAATCACGTTTTTTTAAATATTAAGGGCTGTTCGTGCGAACAGCCCTTTGTGATTGTGATTTATTTTATTACTTATTCTTTTTACCGAAGATGCTCTTGATGCCCTTGCCGATGCTCTCTACAACCTTATCAACCTTATCTTCGAGGCTGCGGGGGTTCTTGATATTTGCCTGTGCAGCTGCGAGCCTTGCGATGGGTACGCGGTAAGGCGAGCAAGAAACGTAGTCAAGTCCGATTTTGTGGCAGAATTCGATGGACGAAGGGTCGCCGCCGTGTTCGCCGCAGATACCGCAGTGAAGGTCGTGCCTTTCGCTCTTGCCGAGCTTGACAGCCATATCCATAAGTTTGCCCACGCCTACCGTATCAAGACGGGAGAACGGGTCGCTTTCGTAAATCTTGCCTGCATAGTATGAAGGTAAGAATTTACCTGCGTCGTCACGGGAGAAACCGAAGGTCATCTGCGTCAAGTCGTTGGTACCGAAGCAGAAGAACTCTGCTTCCTTTGCAATTTCGTCAGCGGTGAGCGCCGCACGGGGAATTTCAATCATAGTACCTACTTCGTACTTAAGGTCTACACCGCTTGCCTTGATAACTGCGTCTGCAGTTTCAACGACCGTCTTTTTAACGAATGCAAGCTCCTTAACTTCGCCGACAAGGGGAATCATAATTTCGGGAACTACGTTCCAGGAAGGATGACGCTTTTGTACGGCGATTGCAGCCTTGATAACTGCGTTGGTCTGCATAACCGCAATTTCAGGATAGGTTACGGTTAAACGGCAGCCACGGTGACCCATCATGGGGTTGAACTCGTGCAAGTCGGAGATAATCTGCTTAATCTGAGCAACGCTCTTGCCCTGCGCCTTTGCGAGTGCTTCGATATCTGCCTCGTCGGTAGGTACGAACTCGTGAAGAGGGGGGTCAAGGAAACGAATGGTTACGGGCTGACCTTCCAAAGCCTCCATAAGACCTTCAAAGTCTGCCTGCTGCATAGGCTCGATTTTTGCGAGAGCCGCCTCCCTTTCTTCCTTCGTATCCGAGCAAATCATTTCACGGAACGCACCGATTCTGTCGGGGTCGAAGAACATATGCTCGGTACGGCAAAGACCGATACCCTGTGCGCCGAAGGCAGCCGCCTGCTTTGCGTCCTTAGGGGTATCTGCGTTGGTTCTTACGCCCAAAGCCTTGTATTTATCTGCAAGGGTCATAATTCTGCCGAAGTAGCCGGAGTTGGGGTCAGCAGGAACGGTGGGGATAAGGCAATCGTAAATCTTACCCGTAGAACCGTCTAAGGAAATGCAGTCGCCTTCCTTATAAACCTTGCCGGCTAAAGTGAACTGCTTGTTCTCTTCATCCATCTTGATATCGCCGCAACCGGATACGCAGCAAGTACCCATACCGCGTGCAACGACTGCT
>JBJFAF010000104.1:0-12783 GCA_051887755.1 Candidatus Coproplasma sp. | reverse complement strand
CCAGGCAAACCTGAATGCCTGCATCTATAATCTTTTTAAACAGTATACCACATATCGTATGGTTTTGCAACTGGTTAAATCAAATTTGTGTATAAACGGGCATTATTATTATATTAGTAGCCGCAATACCCATTTCGTTGCGAAGAAGATTATAGATTGACAGAGCCGAAGTTTTGTCGAGCTCGTCTGTATTAACGAAGACGTTTACGTTATCGGAATCCATACCGATTGAAACTACCGCCTCGGAAAAGCCTAAGGACTTAATCATCGTTTCGATAACCAATTCGTTTTCCATAATGCCGACGATTTTAAGTTTCATGTCGACTGCCTGATTGTACTTCTCGCTACCCGGCTCGTAGAGCTCTATAACGCTATCGATTTGCAAAAGTTCCTCACTTCTTTTAGAAGTCCTCTCCGCCCTATAAGACGAAAAATAGTTCGCCGTCTGAGTTGAGTCCGCATTAGCCGAAGTCTTGTTCGTTACAAGCAAAACGTTTAAAACCGCAGTTACTGCAAGCAACAGCACAAGTGAGGACATAATGATAATCTTCTTCTTTTTTGTCATTTTATTCACTCCTTATTAATTCATAGCGTATACTGCTATATTATTTTTTTCTATTTTTAACGCAACTTTAACTGCGTTTATCACGTCATTTCTGGTCATAATATTATTTGCACCCTCGCAGACGATGACCACTCCTTCTATGCCGTCTTTTCCTTCGGTAACCATAACCTCAGCTTTACCAACGCCTTCAATCTCCGAAAGTATACGCATAAGCTTTGTCTCCGTTTCCGACCTTGCGGTCGAATTTACGGTTAACGACTGAGACGAGCCGCCGAAAGATATAACCGCAACAATCACGAGCAAAATAATAAGACCGACTATAATTATAACTTTTTTATATCTATTGATTAAGCTCGCAACCTTCGTCATTTACATTTATATCTATATAACCAAGCCCCTTTAAATATTCCACAATTTTATTAATTGTCTGCTCGTCCTCGAAATTACCCGTAACGGTTACGCCGTTCTCTTTAATCTTCTCTTCCTCGTATACTACAGAAACGGTACAGACACATTCTACTCCGCAGTCGGCAATTACCTTTTGCGTTAAAAGACTGCTTTGATTCTTTGAATAGACCTCGCAAATATAGTCGTAATCTAAGCTAATATTTTCAACCTGTTCTTCAATACCGAATAAATTAATCACAGGATTAATCAATACGCAGATACAGATTAGACGGAGGACGAAATTAATACTCTTTTTCAGTTTGCCTTCGGGAACAAGTAAGCCCGCAACTACGGACAAAAACACGACGCCTAATGCGGCGTAGAGATATTCCGCCTTCATATAAACGCATAGGTCGAATTGATAATAAGCATAATCGTTAGCAGATACATAAACGCCACTATCAATATTCCCGCAATCATAAATTCTATATCCTTTGATAGGTCGCCAAACAGCGAGTAACTCGTCTTTTCGCCTATAGACTGCGCTATTGCTCCTGAGATTTTAAGCATAAGTGAAAAAGCTATAAGGCTTATTACGGGTTGGATAATCGAGCCTATTAAAAGTACTATGCCCGTCATGCCCACGCCGCTTTTAACCACTGCGCCAGACAGCACGACCATATCTACGCCCGAGGAAAGAAAATTGCCCACGATAGGCACAGAATTGCCGACTAAGTATTTCGTAACCTTGAAAAATATTCCGTTAAAGAGCGAAGTCGAAGTGCTTTGGACGGTTATAAACAGCCCGAACACTGCAACGGTAATGCCGATAATCCATTTCATCACCGACTTCAACAGGGCACATACTCCCGAAAATGAAATATCCGGATTAATTTTAGATATAAAATTCAAAATCATTACGGCGAGCGTAACGGGTATTATCACGCCGTTTACGAGGTAAATCGCACCCTGCCCTAAAAAAGTTGCGCACGGCGTATAGATTGCGCCGCTGCCGCTGCCGCCCGTGAGCACGGTAAGCGTTACCAAAATAGGCGTAATTATATCGATTTGTCTGCTTATCGAGTTTATGCACCCAACCGCTGAAGAAATTATACCTATTAGCATTGAGGTTAAAATTAGCAGGATAATTGAAATGCAGGCAAGGCGGATAATCGTCGCCGTGCTCTTGCTTATTATCCCTCCCTCTGCGTCCGTCGTTATTGCGCACAGTATGGTCACCGCCACCACCTGTGAAAAGGCGGGCAAGAGATTGCCGACCCCTTCGAAGAGCGAGGCAAAAAGCTTTTTAAGATAATCAGCGTAATTAACGCCTAAATCTCCGTTTAAAAGAAATTCAATAAGCCCTTTTGCCGATTTCGAAAAGCTGTAGACGTATTCGTCCCCGCAACCGTCCAAATAGCTTTGCAGTGAGCTTAAGTCTAATCCGCCTATAATACTTTCTATATTTTCCGTTAGCTCCGCCTCGCCGTCTGCGGCAAACGCAATTATGCCGCCGCTTATTAGAACGGGTAAAAATACGAGTGCAATTAGAACGAGAGTTTTAATTACGAAAGCTTTATTAATTTGAATATCACGTCGAAGAGCGCATTTAAGACGGGTATCGACATAACGAATATAATTATTTTTCCGCATAACAATAGCTTGTCCGACAGCGCCTCAAAGCCTAAATCCTTGACTGAGCCTGCGGTCAGTTCAATTAAATATCCAACCCCTACGACCTTTAGAATAAGCTTAATTACCGAAGTATCGATATTCGTCTGTTCGGAAAACTTTTTAATAAATTCTACGCTTTCGGCAAAGTAATCAAAACCGCATAAGACCAACAGTATTCCGCCTGCGGTCAAAATTAATGGCACTAAGTCGGACTTCTGCGATTTTAAAATAATAGCGCATACTGCGGTAACGATTGCAATCGAGCAAAGCTTAACTATAATCATTTAAAAAATGTCAAAAAGCTGTTTAATCTGCGTAAAGAAGTCGGAAATCATAGAGATTACCACGCTTAAACCGATAATAAGCCCTATAAGCGTAACTACCATTGCCATATCGTCCCTGTCCGACTTTTTTAGAATCTGGCATATAATCGTTACGATTATTCCTATTGCCGCAAGTTTGAAGATAATTGAAATATCCATTTAAGCCAATAAAACGGCAATTAAAATTCCGCAGGCTATGCAGAGTTTTAAATATAACGAGCCGTACTTTTTATAATTTTTTTCGCTTTCGTTTTTATATTTTGTAAGCGTTTCTTTCATTTCCGTAAGGTAGCCTATCTGCGAGATAGCGTCGGTCGTGCCTATACCTTCAAGATACTTTTTAATAAACTCACCTTGCTCACCGTTTAAAACTTCTTCACCGTTTAACACCCTTTTAACGCTCTCGAATCCGCTTGCAACTTCTTCAAACCTCTTCCTTTCGTACTTGATATTTAAAATCAGGCTTTCGTTAAAGTCGTAGAATTCGCAAATAATTTTATAACGCCTCTTTTTATCTGCCGACAGAACTATACCGAGCAGGGCTGACAGTATTACAATCGCAAATAAAATTAAAGTCTTTATCATAAATATTTGCCTTTGCCGCAATTCCCGTCAGCTCGACGAAGTATTCAGCACGAGTGCTAAGCAGAGTCTGTCTGTCAAAGATATGAGAAGTGGCAAGAATTTTCAGCCCGCACATATTGATAAATTCCACTGCTGAATAATCTTCCCTGCCGTAAATCTCGTCGGTGGCAATAACCTGAGGCGACAGCGTTCTTACTGCATTCTCAAACACGAACCTCTTATTCGCACCCCTAACGAAATCGCAATTGACACCAAGATTAAAGGTTTCAACTCCTCCGCACACGCCTGCAATTTCGTTTCGCTCGTCGGCAACGAGCACTTTAAGGGAAAGCTGCGTTGAAATTAGCCTTGCTAAATCTCGCAATACCGTCGTCTTCCCGTACCCCGGCGGAGAAAAAATTATAGTCGTTTTAACGCCGTCACGGGTTACTACTTTAAATATTTCCTCCGCACAGCCTATCGCCTCGTGCGGAATACGGATATTTAGCGAAGTCACGTCCCTGACTGATATAACGCTTCCGTTTTGGGTTACATATTCAGCGGCGATACCTATCCTTATTCCGCCGTCTACCGTGATAAACCCGTATTTGAGCTGTTCGGCATAGGTATAGACGCTGTTGCCCATCGCTCTTTCAAGTATTTTTTCAGCGTTTGAACATACAATTGCGCCCTCTGCGCCGCCGCTTACGCCGTTTGATTTAAGATATTTATATTCGCCCTTATACTGAATAATGACAGGTTGTCCGCTTTTAAGCCTTATTTCGGTCAATAGGTTTAAATTTAACGAGCCTACTGCAATTTGAATTTCAACGGGTAAAAAGGATAAATTCACGTTATATTTTATTTTCGGGCATAAAAAAAATAACCACCCAACGGTGGTTATTTCAATATTGTATTTGTTGATTATTTTACATAGCTGTCAAGCAACTGCATATTGTCTGCAACGAAATTCTGCAACTCTTCGGGGCTGAGCTTTTTATAGGACAACAGCGCAAGCGAATAGAGGTATTTTGCTACGAACTTTTGCTTATCGTCGGGCAATTCCTTTATCGACGAAACGATGGGGTTTGCGGTGTTAATCATAAGGGTAAGCGACATCTGGTCGTCGGTCATTCCGTAAAACTGACCCATTTCGGAATACCTTCTCATATACTCGTCAACGTTGATTACTGCGGGTACATCTGCATTTTTAAGGGTTTGACACTTGACCGTAACGTGCTCGTCGTCTATTGCGTTTTTAAATATGTCGCAAAGAACACTGTCTTCCGCCGCATCTTCACCCTTCAAAGCGCCTGCAACGTCTGCGTCAATTCTCATAAACTTGACCTTATCAGGCATTTTATATTCAATAAAGCTAATAAAATGGGGGTCGATAAAGGTGTCACAGCAAATGGCGTTGAGTCCTGCGTCCTTAAACAATTTAATATACTGCGCCTGCTGTTTTTCGTCTGAGACGTAATATACAGTGGTAGGTTCTTTTGCCTTTTCTTCCTTCTTCTCGCCTTCTTCCTTGCCTTCGTTTTCTTCAGGCTGGGGAAGAAAATCGTTTAAGGTCTTATACTCGCCGTTAATATCTTTCCAAATTATGATGTCTTTAACCTTATCGTAGAAGTCGTTTTCCTTGATACAGCCGTATTTAATGAAGTTAGCAATGTCGCTCCAGCACTCTTCGTACTTCTTCCTGTCGTCTTTAAACAACTGATTGAGCTTGTCCGATACCTTTTTAACGATATACTTAGTAATCCTTTGAACCTGCCTATCGTTCTGCAAGAAGCTTCTTGAAACGGTCAAAGGAATATCGGGGCAGTCGATTACGCCGTTTAACAGCATTAAAAATTCGGGAATAACTTCCTTAATGTTATCAGCAATGAACACCTGATTGCAGTAGAGCTTGACCTTACCGCGCTCTAACTCAACCTTATTTTTTACCTTAGGGAAGTATAATATGCCCTTCAATTTAAAGGGGTAATCCATATCGAGATGTACCCAGAAAATGGGGGGCTCGTAGTCCATAAAGGTTTCGGTATAGAAGTTTTTATACTCTTCTTCCGTACAATCTTTTTCAGCCTTTAAGTACAAAGGCGAAACGTTGTTTAAAGGCGTATCCTTGCCGTCGCCCTTATAGTCAAAATAAATGTTATAGGGCATAAACGAGCAGTACTTCTTAACGAGCGACTTAATCTTTTCTTCGCTTAAGAACTCTTTCTCTTCGTCGCTTATGTGCATTATTATTTTAGTACCACGAGTTGCCTTGTCACACTCGTCTATCGTATAGGTAGAATTACCGTCGGACGACCATTTAACCGCAGGTTCGCCTTCCTTATAGGACTTAGTTTCAATATCAACGAGGGTTGAAACCATATAGGACGAATAGAAACCTAAGCCGAAATGACCGATTATGCCGTCGCCACCAGCCTTTTCGTACTTTGCAAGGAAGTCGTTTGCGCCTGAAAACGCAATCTGCGTAATGTACTTTTCAACTTCTTCTGCGGTCATACCTATACCGTTGTCTTCGACGGACAAGGTCTTTGCGTCTTTATCAATCGAAATCTTTACGTTATACTCTTCGCCTTCAACTTCGGTTGCCTCACCCATGGTAACGAGCTTTTTAAACTTGGTTATAGCGTCAATGCCGTTAGCAACGATTTCCCTTAAAAAGATGTCCTTATCGGAATAAAGCCACTTCTTTATAATGGGCATCATATTTTCGCTTGAAATTTGAATATTTCCCTGTTTCAATTTAAATTTACCTCCACTTACTAACGGTATAAATATAAACGAAAATAATGTGATTAAAACACAATCGGCGTTAAACTGACAAATTTTCACACATAAAATATTAATTAAGGTAATAATACCTACAGATAAATTTCAGTCAACACTTGTAATTTTGCATGCAAGTGTGCTATACTAATACTGCTACACAGTTTAATATCTTTTCAGCCTGGCCATACGTTTGGTAAAAACGTAGGCTTGCTTGTCATATCCAGGTTGATGTGAACTGTGTAGCAACAGAGCGAAACTGCGTTTTTCGGTGCGTAGTTTCGACTGCGCACTTTTTAGTATTAGAGAAATTCTTTAATAGAGGTATTAAATATGAACAAGCTTTTTGCTATATTAAGTGCCGTTTGTACAATGCTTTTGTCTTTTGGGCTGACGGCGTGTAATAACGAAAAGAAATATTCTCTTTCCATAAACGGTGTTGAACTGTTATATGAAGATTTGAAAGATACGTATGTTGCAGGTGAAGAAGTTACGGTCAAAGTAAAAATTAAACCCTATGAAGGCGTAAAGGCTACTCTTGGTATAGAGCCGTTGGTCAAGTCAAAGAGTACCCAAGACGATTATTGGCAGTTTAATTTTGAAATGCCTTCTCACGACGCTACGCTGTATATTAAGTCGTTTAAAGGTTTTGACGAGCGTAAGCTATACGGTTTTCATCTGACTTTCGACGATAAAAACGGTGAGCCGATAGAAGAGTTTAATAAGCCGATTGACAGTGAAGAAGCGATTGCCGACTACGCCGTTATTAATTATAACGATGGTAATCAAGTCTATACGAGCAATACAGGCGCAAACGTATTTGCCGACGGTAAAAAGTTCATCAGCAACATTAGCTACGAACTTGAAAATACTTTGTATTATACATACGAACTTATAGACGCAGTTGCATATGTTGATTGGGTATATTATGAAGAAGAGACACGGCAAATCAATTCTAAAGGCGATGTAGGTCTTAAGCTTAATGACAACGGAGCATCTAGTCGCTTGTCAACAATCAAAATTTGTCCGATAATCGCTATACAAGCCAGATGAAGGAATACGAAGAGAAGTTTGATTCTTCGGTTAAAATCAATTTTGTGCACCTCGATTATCTGACGGGCGTTAAGGTGTTGGAATATAATGCAAACAATGAGCTTATTCTGTCGACGGATATCGCAAAGACTGACAGCGAGCTGTCGCATATCGTGAATAGCAATTGCGAATACGTTGTTATTGAAGAACAATACACCGTTAAAAGCGGTGAGTGTAACGGTGAAATGTACGTTGAACGCACTTTGATTAACAAAAATAATGGTGAATTTAACGGTGGAAAAGTATTAAAATTCCCCCGTGGCGATGGGCTGATTTCACCTGTTTATCTGTCTGTTAAATGATAAAAGGTCTATATTATAAAAGGTATTATATTATGAAAAGAAAAAATTATAAATATTTAGTAATTTGTATGTTTTGCTGTTTATTACTTGTGCCTGTGTTATTTATGGGTTGTGCAAATAACGAGAAAAAGAGCTATGAATTGATGGCTTACTTAGGTACTAACACTCAAATTGTTTATCTGTAACCTAAAACTTGCAACAATGATGAATTAGTTGCAGAGATTTACGGTACAGTTACTGACGGAGATACCGTTCTCCATATTGAAAAGAAAGACTACACGTTCAGTCAGCTTGCAGGCAGGGTCTGGACTGCGAGAGTGTCCGTTACTGAATCCAACGATGACAACGTAATTATCTACGCCAGAAGGCAGATATTTGGAAAAACGGTTGGTGTTGAATACAGAACGGATATTTACGGAAACCAATTAACGTGTGAAATAGGCGAGGGCTACGGAGAAGTCGATTGGTTTCGATGTTTTTCTTATGATTATTTAGCAATTAATATTGAAATGCTGTAAGTTAAAAGGCTCCCGGATAACTATCCAAGAGCCTTTTCTGCGAATTAATGAAATGCGCCCCTTTAAGTAAAGGGGCGCTTTATCAGCATTTTATAGATAAAATTACTTATTGTTCTTCTCTGCGTTAGCAAGAATGTCGCCAAGGCTCGTGCCTACGGATACGCTACTATCGCTCCAACCGGAAAGCTCTTCGTCGTCCTTCTTAGCCGCACGGGGAGCACGCTTTCTGCCCTCTTCGCCTTCAGCCTTTTCTTCCTTGGGCTTTCTTTCAGGTTCTGCAAGCAAAGCCTTGATGGAAAGGTTGAGCCTCTTAGCCTCTGCGTCGAAGTGAATAATCTTTGCATCCACCTCATCGCCTACGTTTAATACGGTTGCAGGAGTTTCAATCCTCTCGTAGCTAATCTGGGAAACGTGAACTAAGCCGTCGATACCTTTTTCAACTTCTACGAACGCACCGAAAGGAACTATTCTTACGACCTTGCCGTGAATTACGTCGCCTTCGTGATACTTATCAACTGCCAAATCCCAAGGCTGAGGCTGAAGCTGCTTATAGCCGATGGAAACCTTCTTACCCTCTCTGTCAATCTTCAAAATCTTGAACTGATACATTTTGCCGATTTCAAGAATGTCGGTAACTGCTTTGCAACCCGTCCAGCTGAGGTCGGAGATGTGAGCAAGACAATCAAAACCGCCGACGGAAACGAATGCGCCGAATGCGGTAACTCTCTCTACCTTACCTTCTACGATGTCGCCTTCGGAGATTGCGTCGAAGAATTCGTTATCCCTTGCCTCTTTAGCAGCCTCTCTTGCATCCTTCTCTTCCTGAAGAATAACTCGCTGAGATGCAATAATTTCCTTCTTCCTGTCCTTTTTGATTTCTATCATACGGAGCCTTAAGTTCTTGCCGACGTATTTAGAAAGGTCTTGAACGTAGCCGGTGCGAATTTCCTTAGCGGGAACGAAAATTGAATAAGTGCCGATTTTAGCGGTTAAGCCGCCTTTGTTAAAACCGGTGCACTCAACCTGGAAATCTTTGCCACTTTCGATTTCCGCAATCATTGCGTCCTCTTCAGCACGCTGTTTAATCAATTTCTGGGAAAGTTTTAAAGAAGGCTTAAGCTCGACGACCATCAAATCAATCTGTTCGCCAATCTTAGACGCATACTCTTCCTGACTATACGATTCGCAATCAAGCTCGTCTTTTGACAAAAGGATTTCCTTCTTTGAGAAGGGCAACAAAATCTGAAGACCTTCGTCGGTAACTTCAGAAATCGTTGCAGTAACGATTTGCCCTCTAACGAACTTCGATTCGTTGTCAATCTTTGCAACCACGTCTGCCATTGCGTTGGTTGCGTTTACTTCTGTGCTTTTTTCTTCCATCTTTAAGAGAACCTCCCGGGTTTGCTCGTCCGGGGTCGACGCCCCCGAAACAATGCCCACTTTGTTAAAATTTTTATTTTTTATATCATCATAGCAAAACGACTCGGCGTCTGCCAAACGGATAACGGTTTTGCAGTTTTGGGCGCAGATATCGTAAAGCTTGTTGGTGTTACTGCTTTTAAGACCGCCTATAACTATCATAGCGTCGCATTGAGAAGAAAGTTGCTCTGCCTCTTTTTGACGACCTATAGTAGTATAGCAAATTGTTTTAAAAACGGCAACTGATTTTTCACACAGTTTACTAATAATTTTTATTATTTTATCAAATTTCGCAACTGAAAAGGTGGTTTGCGCCACTAAACATACATTTTTATCGGTTAAAAAAGATAAATCGGCGTCCTCGTCTTCGATAACGGCCGCCTCGCCTCCGCACCACCCGAGCAAACTTATAACCTCTGGGTGGTCGCACTTGCCGCAAATTACGACGTACTTACCCTCGTTATGTGCAGTTGAAACTATTTTTTGAGTGTGGCGTACGAATTCGCAGGTACAGTCAATGTATTTAATTCCACGTTTTTCGCACTCTTCATATACCGAAGGCGGAACGCCGTGCGAACGGAAAATAACCGTTGAACCGTCGGGAATTTCCTCAAGCGACTCTACCACTTTAATTCCACGTTTTTCAATACGCTGAGTAATTCCCTCGTTATGAATAATCTCACCGAGCAGATAAACGCCTTCGGGCGGTATCGTCATCGCCGTTTCCACAGCACTGCGAACCCCCTTACAAAAACCGCTGTTTTCAGCAACTATAACGTTCATTTAGATTTCTTTTTTTTAATCTTAATATTATATTTCTCGATAAAGGATAGACGCATATTATTTAACGCCTCTCTCATCATTTCGTCGCACTTTTCAAGCTCATCCTTAGACACTTTTTTTCCGTAATACTGTCTAAATTCAATGGGGTCGCCAATAATAACGTGGGTTCTTTTAAACAGCTTTACAGGCGTGATTTTTACGATGGGAACGATAGTCGTATGCGTTTTAATAGACAACGCCGCAGCACCGCCGTGGAAGGGCAAAACGTCGCCGTACTCTTTATTCCTCGTGCCTTCGGGAAAGATATTTATAACTCCTCCGTCACGCAAAATCTTTAAAGACTGCTTAACGGTCGCAACATCGCTACCGTCCCTCTTTGCAGGGACGCATTGACATTTTTCAACAAACCACTTTAAAAATCCGCCGTTATCCCAAAGCTCCTGCTTGGCAATAAAATTGACGGGGTTATCGGTTATACGCAAGGGAAAAGCAACGTCTAAGTAGCTGTAATGATTGCCGATGACTAAGAGACTGCCGTCATTGTACTTGGTTAAATTGCCGTGTAATTTATAGGGAAAAAGCCATCTAAAAAAGTACTTTTCGACAAATCTTATAAGCTTGAACATTCGATTAAACGATTTTTTGCTGTCTTTTTCTTTCATAATTAAACTTTCTCTTGGATAGATTTTATTATTTCAGACACTACCTCGTCTATATTCATTTCGGAGGTATCAATGACAATTGCATCTTCAGCCTGCTTTAAAGGTGCAACCGCACGGTTTTTATCCTGAAAATCTCTCTCGTTGATTTCCCTTAGAACCTCTTCATAGCTCTGTTCGGAGCCCTTATATTTTTCGTCGTCGTACCTTCTCTTTGCCCTGACCTCTGCCGATGCGGTAAGATAGAACTTAAATCGACAATCGGGTAAAACGTTAGTGCCTATATCCCTGCCGTCGAGTATGCAGGAAGTGCTCTTAGCTATATCCCTTTGCAGGGCGACCATTTTCTGTCTCACGAACCCGTAAGCCGAAACGTAGGAGGCGATAAGCGAAACCTGAGGCGTTCTGATTTGGTCGGATACGTCCTCGCCGTCGAGCAAGGTAACCTGCTTTCCGTCCCTGTACTCTATTTTAATTTTAAGCTTGTCGACAACGTGTTTTACGGAGTCCTTTTCTGCGTAATCGGCGTTCTGCCTTATACATTGCAGAGCTATCGCCCTGTACATTGCGCCCGTATCGAGGTATAAAATGCCCATTTTTTCGGCGATTAGCCTACAAACCGTGCTCTTTCCGCTACCTGCGGGACCGTCAACCGCAATATTGACGACCTCGGTTAAATCTTTTCTCAACACTTTTGCGCCGTTTAAATAGACGTGATGAACCTGCCTTTCAAGTTCAGTGAGCACCATAACCCTTATGCAGAGCTTTAATGAACCTTCAATATCGGGCTCGGTCGAGGAATAAAGAGGGCAGGCGGAAAACCCTGCCTCCCTTGCTGCTTTTGCGGGGTAAAACGATTTAATATCACCCGTACTAGAAAACATTATACAGACAATGTCGTCCTCATCAATACGGTTGACCGCCGCAATTTGCGTAAGCAAATCTTTAACGGCAACTTTCACCTCTTCAGGCGAATCATTTAAAATTGTTGTAGCACCTCTAATTGCTCTCATAAATATCCCTCAATAGTTTATTTTATATTGTTTACTCTTCAAAAATAGAATTGCCTGCGGCATAGCCAGTCGAAAAGGCAATCTGTAAATTAAATCCACCCGTAAATGCGTCTACGTCGAGCACCTCGCCGCAAAAATATAGCCCTTTTACAATCTTACTCTCCATAGTTTTAGGGTTAATTTGTTTTACGTCAATACCGCCCGATGTGACGATTGCCTCGCTGAACGGACGAAGAGAAACGGGTTGCATTTCAAAATTCTTCAAAACGACGATAATTGCGTTCCTCTCTGCTTTGCTTATCGAATTTACTCGTTTTTCACCGTCGACGTCCGCCCTTTTTAAAACCTCGTCGATAAGTGCGACAGGTAGAAGCGAACGCATAACTGATTTTATCCCCTTATTCGGCGATAAAGAAAATTCCCTCAAAAATCTATCGTTTAACTGCTCAAACGTCAAGGCGGGCTTTAAATCGAGTGAAAACTTGACCCTGCCCATATCCAACCGGTTTATAAGGCTTGATACCGTTAGTACGACGGGACCCGATATACCGAAATGGGTGAAAATAAATTCACCGAACTCAGAACAAAGTTTTTTATCGTTGTAAAACGCTGTAAGAGTTACGTTTTTTAATGAAAGCCCTTGCAAAGCAGCATAGAAATTACCTTTAAGATTAATTCCGCAAAGGGCAGGTTTAGGCTC
>JBJFAF010000103.1:0-12822 GCA_051887755.1 Candidatus Coproplasma sp. | reverse complement strand
GCCTTTAGGTTCTTAAGCTTTGCGTCCTGCCCTTTCGGACAGTTTGCTCTTATCAACTTATTCGTATTATTATTTTATAACATCTTTTGTATTTTGTCAACACTTTGCATAAAAATATTTTATAAAAATTATACAAAATATTAATATGTGTATCGGTTTGTGGACGGTTAGGCGCAATTGCTTTTGAAGTAGCAAACTCTATCGGCACTAACGTGCCACTTTCCCTATTCTTTAGGGAAAGCAAGATTATGGTTACAATATTTATATAATCAAACTCTTCAGTCCCTTCGGGACAGCTTCCCTATTCTTTAGGGAAGCCAAGGCACATATGCGGTGACAAAGTTTACAAGCCGTAGTTATCGGGGGGCAGGGGTTTGCCGTAATAATAACCCTGTCCATAGCCGATTTTTAAGCCCTTTACATAATCTTCTATAATCTCGTCCTCTACGCCCTCTGCAACTATCGTGAAGTTTTTATGCTCTGCAAAGTTTACAAGCGTTTCGACTAAACCGCCGATAAGGAAGTCGTCCTGTGCCTGTTCGATAAACTTTCTGTCGAGCTTGACCCAGTCGAATTGCAAGCCCTCCAAAAGCTTTAGTGAGGACATCTCTAAGCCGAAGTCGTCGATTGCAATCTTAAAGCCCATCTGCGTAAGCTTTAATATGTTGGAGGAAACCTCCGCAACCTTATCGAACATTGCGAACTCCACTATTTCCATACATATGTTAGCCGCAGGAATTTTGAAACGCTTATACACCTTACGGAATTCTTCCGCAAGGTGAGGATACATTAACTGTTTAGGCGACAGGTTGAGCGTGAATACCAAATTTTCGTCTTCGGGGTGTTCACGATAGTGCTTGGTCTGCATTTTGAGCATCTCCTCAAACGCCCAAGTTCCTATCCAGTTAATATCGCCCGTCTGCTCCATTATGGGCAGGAATTTAAAGGGCGTTAACAAGCCGAGCGTAGGATGCTCCCAGCGAACGAGCGTTTCGTATGCTGTGACCTTGCCCGTCGAGAGGTTGACGATGGGTTGATAGTACAGCGTGAACTGGTGACCCTTGATTGCCAACTTGATTTCTTGATATTGCTTGTACTCCTCCGTCTGCGTTTCGGCAAGCTTTTCTGAGTAGATTTCGTATTTGTTGAAACCGTCTTTCGTCGAGTTTAAGGTGGCAAGCTCGGCATTCTGCAAAAGAGTTTTGCTGTCGGGGCAGAATTCGTTGTTGCTCGCTATACCAACGTTGACGTTAATGGTCATCTTCGTCCTCGTTAAAAGCACGACGGGGCGGTTACATTCGGTGATTATGGAAAGAGCTACGTTGGACGCACCCTTGTTATCCATATGCTCTTCAATAAAAATAGCAAGGCGAATATCGTCGTAGTCGCAGATTTTAGAGCCGTGCGGTATAACCGTCATAATTCTGTCCCTTAAGGTCAAGGCAATCTTTTTAACCTGCCTTTCGCCAAGGGTTGACTTAAGCTCTGCAAGTCCGTTTATTTGCACGATAATTACGGTGAAATGCGTATCCGACTTTGCTATTTCATACTTGTGCTTGAGCATTTCTTCAAACCCTAATCTGTCGAACTCCTTTATCTTATATTTTTCGGCAATAAGGCGGTTGCGGTCCCTTCTGATACCTAAAATCAAAAAGAACACTGCAACGCAACAGAGCACGAAAAACAGCCCCACTATTAAATAGTAGACGCCTTGGTCGAGATTGAGTTCAGCGAGTAACGAATTACGCATATTACACCCTTATCGTAAATTTTTGTTTATTGCTTGTTATGTCTTGTTTTGCTTTTCTTGTTGTGCGGCGACGACTTGTTTATAGTCGAATGTATCAATAAATTTTGCGGCGTCGTCGGGCTTTAAGGACTTGCTTATTAGCCAACCTTGAATAGTGTCGCAGCCGAGGTAATTGAGCATATCGAATTCCTTGCAAGTCTCTACGCCTTCGCAAATGGTCGTTCCGTTTAAAAGCTTTGCTATGTTGGTTATAAATTTTATAATCGCCTGACTTTCCCTACTTACGAGGACGTCTTTGACGAATTCTTTATCAATCTTAATAGTCGATATGGGCAGTTTTTTGATATACAACAGCGAAGAATATTCCGTGCCGAAGTCGTCCAAATGCACCATAATTCCCTGTTGAGTCAACACGGTGAGCTTTTTCAACGTCTCTGTAAAGTTGGTCATTAAAAAGCTTTCGGTAATCTCTACGCAGATAGCGCCGGGTTTTAAATCGTACTTGCGGTAGATACGCAGGAAGTTTTCAATAAAGCCCGCCTGCATTAACTGTACGGGCGAAACGTTGAGAGACACGCTGACGTTCTTGCCCTCTATCGACTTTGCGAATTTCATACCCGTATCGAATATAAAGTCGCCGAGCTGAACCATTGCGCCCGTGCGCTCCGCATACGTTATAAAAGAGAACGTGTCGACGTTGACGTTCCAACTCTTCTTTACTCTGAACAACGCCTCAAACCCCTCTATACGAGCCTCTTTTATGCTGTACTGGGGTTGGTATTCCATTTCGAATGCGTCTTCGGAGAGCATTTGCTTAATGTCGAACGTGACGAGATAGCGCGTATAAAGTTTTTGCTGGCTTTCGTGATAGACGATATAGTCGGCAACCTTAGTGTCGATTGCACGCTGACGGGCTGCCTCCGCCGCCTTGAATGCGTGGTCGAAATTCAAAGGGTTCATCGTCTGGTCGCACATTGCAAAACCGCCCTTGAGTTCGAGCGTGAAGAGGTTGTCGTCTACCTTTAACGGTTCGTTAATATAGCGGAACACGTCGTCCAAATCGGTCATTAAAATATCCAACTTCTTGCCGTCGGGGTAGGCAATACCGATATAGCCGAAATCCAACTCAAAGGCATAGGTAAACTTTTCCTTGGCTTTCTTCAATATGATTTTTTGTATGTCGATTGCCATCTGCTTACCGAACAGGGTTTTAATCTGCTCTAAATTGCTTATGAGCAATACGCCGAGCAGGGTGCGTTTACCCTTTGCGATAAAGCTCTCGAACACGTTTGAAAGCGACGCCGTCGTCATACCCGCCGAAGTCGTTTCCCCTTGCGACTGAATAAACGAGCTTGCGTTTGAAACCTTGCCGCCGTAAATTTTTACGCCCTTCCTGCCGTTCGTCGCCCTTAAAGCTATAAGACTATCCTCTCCGCTATTTGAAGGCAATGGCACTAAAGTAAATTGTTTACGGTCTAACTTTTCGGGAGATTTCAGCTCGCTGACAGCCGAAAACTCGGCTTTAAACGCCTTGTTTTTTGAAATAATCTTTCCGCTTTTAGCGAGGGATAATTTATACGGGAAAAGTACCGTGCGCTCCCTGTTGACGAGTGCGTAGGCGTACCCGATAAACACGGCGGCAACGAGTACGCCGCAGATTATTAATATTGCAACGACGTTACCCATTAAGCTGTTTATATTTGCCTGACTTGCAGAGAAATCGCTTACGCACATAATTCCGTAGCCGTATTCTCCCACGCTTACAGGGACGAAAATTAAAGTCTTATCGCCCACCTCAGCGACCGATACGCCGTCGTTTACGACGCCAATTTCGGTTAACGTCTGACCGACCGTTAAATCGGAGGACTGAGTATAAATAATCTTTCCGTTTGTGGAGTTGTCGTAATAGGTGAAGATTGCGTAGCTTTCAAACCCGCCGAGAGTCGTACAAGTTGAGACGACCTTCTGCTGCGTTTCTTCCTCATTGAGACGGTTCAGCTCCTGCTCGGTATAGTTTGCGTTTAAAACGGTTGAGAGCGAGGTCGCTTTATTGTTAAAAGCAGCATATTCCTGCCTATACGTCTTGGTGGAAAACTGATAAAAGACGGCGAGTGCCGTTATTACCTCCAACAAAACCACCATTGCAATAAATATCAAAAGCTTTATTATCGTCTTATTATTAAGTTGAGGGACGTCGATTTTCTTTTTCACTTTTCCTGCCTCAACCGCATAAATACGGAATAATACAATTTATATTATATCACAAATAAAATTCTTGTCAATGAGATAAGTAATTATATTTATTACGCTTGTCGAGTATAAGACAAAAGGTTGCCCCGTAAAGGACAACCTTTTTACGCCTTGCGGCTTTTATTTATGGAGCAGGCGACGGGAGTCGGACCCGCCGAAATCAGCTTGGGAAGCTGACGCCATACCGATAGGCGACGCCTGCGCTTAACGATAATAATATAGCATATAATCTTAAAAAAGAAAAGCAAATTAACGTAAAAGTTTAATATGCCGTTTAAAAATTTACACACTTGTTAATAAACTTTGTCGGAGGATAAACTATGAACCCGATAAACGAAAAATGCAAAAGTCTGCAAAATAATTTCTTACCCTTAAGAAAAATGTACCCCAAAAGCTATAATAAGGATAAGGTCTCCCCTTATACTAAAACACGAGTTATATTGATGAACGGTACGGAGTTTGAATCGCAGTGGTTTATGCATCAATTCGCAAGGCACTGCGACGAACAGGAAATTCTTGACGCCCTTTCTATTGTTCGCAGGCAGGAACAACAGCAACAAAAGCGCATAAGCTGCCTTAAACCACTTAACGAGAGCATACTTGAAACGACTATCTCATACGAACAGCTTGCGGTAGATTTGACTGCAACGCTCGCCCGTAACGAAAAGGATGAAAACAATATCAAAGCTTTAAATTTTGCGCTGCTCGAGGACTTCGACCACCTCTACCGCTACGCAAATTTACTAAAAATTGACAATGGTATTGACGCAGATACGCTCGTGGGTAAGTATACTGAAATTATGCCCGGCAGACCTACTATTGCCGAGCACCGCTACCCCACAGACGATTTAAAACCGCATATGGTTTCCGAATATGCCGACCTGTATTCCAAGTTAGTCGTTTCCACCATCACCGCCGCCGAGCAACAGACTATGAACTACTATATGAATATCGCTCAGTGGTACAAAAACGACTTGGGCAGAAAGTTATATGCCGAAATTGCAATGATTGAAGAAGCGCACGTTACACAGTACGAAAGCCTTAAAGACCCGAATATGAGTTGGCTTGAACAGTGGGTTATGCACGAATACTGCGAGTGCTGGCTGTACTATTCGGCGTACGAGGACGAGAGCGAAGAGTATATCAAAAAAATCTGGCTTGAACACTTCAAAATGGAAGTTTCGCACCTGAAAACCGCTGCAAAATTGTTGAAGAAATACGAGAACAAGACCTTTGAATCGGTTTGCGGCAGCGGTGAATTCCCCAAGCTTTTAAAGCACGGCGAAAATAAAGACTATGTAAGGAGAGTTTTAGGCAGTACGGTAACGCTTACAGCAGATAACCTTGACTATCGAGATATAAAGAGGATACCCGACGACCACCACTACTTCGACTATCAAAAGTATATGGGCAAAGCCGAAAGAAACCCCTCACACCTCGTTATTGAAAAGACTATAAAAAAGTTGGGTAAAGACTATCGCTATCAGGACGGAGAGCACCCCGTAAAAGAACTGAGATGCCGTACGTCCGACAATACAAAAATCGCTAGAACCAAATAACTGCTATCAATAAATTTATAGTTTTAAGGCGGCACATAAAAGCGCCGCCTTATAGCTTATTCAATATTTTGCGTATAATTTGCGTCCGTTAATCTACTTATAAGATTTCTTAACGCATCAAAGTCGTTTGACTCACTTTCCGACTTATACGCAACAAGACCGTACCTGTCGATAAATATCGAAGTCGGCAAATGTGAAACCGAATAATAATCGGCGAGTTTAACGTCGTCTAAGACGAGAGGAACTGATATATCTTCGTTGTTTTCTAAAAACTGTTCTATATAAATTTCGTGCTCCTTGACGTAAACGCCCAAAACCTCCACATCGTCGTTTAAAGATTTAATTTCGTTTAACATACTTAGGATATTATTACTTTCTGAAGAATAAGGGTTGAAGAAAACCAAAACCACTGCTTTTTTGTTGTTTAAAATTTCTGATAACGTATACGAAGCGCCGTTTGAATAGCCGTGTACCGTAAAATCCCTTGCAATATCCCCTATAGAATATGTAAAATTGTCGTCAAGCATCTGCGTAAATACCTTTGAAGGTATTTTATAAATTATTTCACTGCGGTTCTCATCAGTTTTAAAGACAGTATCGCTGAGATAATAGCCTTTGGGCAATGTAGCCGCATCTGCCTGTAAAACGTATTCACCTGCAATCAAGCCGAGCGAAACCCTGCCGTTTACGTCGGACACGCCATAGGTCAACACCGTTCCGCTTGAATGTAGTGCACACACCTTTACCCCGCTTAGCGCTAATCCGCCCTCTGAAGTAACCCGTACAACGTATTCCTCTTCCGATAGATAATCGTCAGGGTCTATATTGTCTTCTTCGACAGGAGGCAAAGTTTCGCTTGATTGTTTTTCCGTATAGATTGCGTTTACGATAACGTTGCCTGTCGTAAGAGAATAGCTCTCCCACTCACCCGAATAGCCTTCCTTTTCAGGCACGTTCGGTTCGACAACGGATTCGTCGCCTTCCTTATAATAAACAACTGCAACCTGTCTGCCTTCGGCAAAGAAAGTTACGGTAAAAGATTTATCTACGTCGGAAATTGCAACCCCTACATAGCCCGCATCGATTTCACTATCGTCAGAAAGTTTTATTATCAGGTGCATTTCGCCGTTTATATACGCATCGACCACCGAAACGCCATTCGCACCAGTGTCGCCCTTTTCGCCCTTTTCACCCTGGTCGCCTTTTTCGCCTTTTAAATAGGCAAGAAATTCCTCTTTAGTTCCGCTGTTACCTGCGTCCAACCAGATTTCGTATGCCGATTTACCGTCTGTGCCGTCGATACCGTCCACACCGTCAACACCGTCCTCGCCAGGGTCGCCCTTTTCACCTTGAATACCCTGAATACCTTGGTCGCCCTTTTCACCTTTAATCGTAGATAGCCAATCCTCATAGCTAAGCGGCGAATCATTGCCCGCTGACTTTTCCGACAGGACGTAGGTTTGATATATCTGCGCAATTTCGGAATCAGTGATACTTGTAGCCGTATCGGGCTTTTTACAGCCTGCGTAAGCCGCCGAAAGACAGGCAAGCAACGCCGCACATACAACTGCGGTTATCCTTTTGTTTTTCATATCTTTCTCCTTAACGTTTGTATAAAATATAGACGCCCCTCTCGGGGCGTCAATTAATGCTTTTTGCTGTTATTTACATACTTTTTTAGCTCACTAAACATTACCTTTTCGCCCTTATCGGCAAGCAAATGCAGATAATATTCCAACCTTTTTGCTGTTTCGGGGTGCATAAACAAATTGTCTTTACGCCCCATATAGTATTCAAGAGGACTGTCGTCCGTATAATTTTTACCTTTATACACCTTGCTTGCGGCAACCCTATCGCACACCATTTCGGCAAAATATTTCGGCGGCATATCTATGGGAATAATAGAACCCGATTTATCCAAATCCGTCCAATATTCAAAGTGATGTTTATTTCTACCCTTATGGTGCAGCCAAGCGGGCGAATAGCCGAAAAGCTCCCTCTCCCTTGCCTGAGGACTGCGGTTGCCCTGCCAATACTTTGCGCCGGGAATGAACTCCGTCGGCGAGAACTTCGATAGGTCGTGCACAAGTCCTTGACGAATTAGTCCGACCTTAAAACAGTTTTTTCTTACCTGCCTTCTATGGCGGCATACGGTTTTTAAGTGCTTAAAAAATTTCATTTTTAAATATCTATACTCAACCCGTCGTAAGCGGCTATCACGCCGTATCGTCTTTCTATTTCGTCAAGCCTTTCCTTGACGGGATTAGAATTATGGGAAAAATGAGTAATTACCTTAACGGTATTATTATCAATTACCCCTGCTCGTTCAAGGCGGTTAGCTAAACGAATATCGCCTTCAATACACATATGCCTTCTTCCCTTTTCATAGGGTGCGTCCAAAAACGTACAGTCAAATGCAACAAGATTTGCCTTTGCGTTATTTTCTGCAAGGAATTCAATCGCCTCGTCAGAAAGCTCGCCCGTGTCGTATAAATGCAGATAGCCCTTGCCGCCCTTTTCAACGTAATATAACAGCGCTTCTTCCGCAGTAGCGTGAATTGCAGGCAACGAGAGTATTCGGTAATCGCCTACATCCAAACTTTGATAGGGGTTGATTACGTTCATCTTTACATGGGGCACAACCTCTTCTTTTAACTCTCTTTTTGTGCACTCTTCAAAGACTTGCGCAACCTCGCCGTTGCCGTAAATCGATAATAAGTCCTCCTTCAATACGGCGTACTTATAGCCCCTCAAAATAAAATCGTGAGCATAAAAGTGGTCCATATGAGAATGGGTGACTATTAAATATTTAAGCGCAGAAAGGTCGACCCCGTATTTAAGCGAGTGAACGTACGATTCGGACGGGAAGTCGATTGACAAATCGCCGTCTACAAGTACCTGAGTGCGTGTGCGAAATTCTTTAACGCCCCTCCTCTTTATTTCCTGACAATGCTTGCAGGAACAAAACATAGCGGGTACGCCTTCCGATGCGGCTGTGCCTAAAAAAGTTATGTTCATATATAAGCGTAACAGGCCGATATAATCGGCCTGCCTTTTTTAAAATTCTAATATTATCGTTACGGGACCGTCGTTGTGCTGCTCTATCTTCATATCGGCGCCAAACACGCCCTGTTTTACAGGAACGCCCGTCAAGCGGAGTTTTTCGGCGCAGTATTCGTATAGCTCGTTCGCACGGTGCGGTTCTTCCGCCTCGATAAACGACGGACGATTCCCATGCGACGCATCGCCGTATAACGTGAACTGCGAAACTAAAAGCACTTCCCCTTTGACGTCTTTAACGGATAGATTCATCTTACCGTTTTCGTCCTCGAAAATGCGAAGGTTAGCAATTTTATTTGCAATATGCTCCGCTTGCCTTTCGCAGTCGCCGCATTTTATCCCTAAAAAAACGGTTAACCCGCCGTCAATTTGAGAGATAAGCTTACCGTCTACTGACAGTTTGGTCTGTCTAACGCGCTGAACGACAGCTTTCATTTTATTAAATTACTTGCCTACCCTTGACATATATTCGCCTGTACGGGTATCGATTCTTACAACCTCACCTTCTTCAACGAACATAGGTACCTGAATGGTTGCACCCGTTTCAACGGTAGCATTCTTAAGTGCGTTGGTTGCCGTGTTGCCCTTAACGCCGGGTTCACACTCGATAATCTTAAGCTCTACAAAGTTTTCAGGCTCTACCGAGAAAGCGGTACCGTGAAGGAATTTAATGGTAACCATATCGTTTTCCTTGATATACTTCAATGCGTCTTCAACCTGGTCGAGGTTAAGCGTAGTCATTTCGAAGGAATCGGGGTCCATGAAATAATAGAACTCACCGTCGGTGTAAGAATAAGACATTTTTCTCGTTTCGACCTGAGCGGTTTCCAACTTTGCCGTAGGGTTAAAGGTAATGTCGGAAAGTACCTGACCGGTTACGACGTTCTTTAAAGTCGTTCTTACGAAAGCTGCGCCCTTGCCGGGTTTAACGTGCTGGAATTCAGTTACGGTGTAAACGCCCTTGCCGTTGTACTCGAAAGTCGTTCCCTTCCTAATATCGCCTGCTAAAATAGATGCCATATGTTTATCTCCTTAATAATTTGCTTAATATGTTATAAAATAATTAATTTTTTATCCGAATTAGTTAAACTTACCACCTTGCCGCCCGAAAGCGTTACGGTATCTTCTATCCTTATACCTAACTGTCCTGCAATATAAACGCCGGGCTCGTCCGAAAAGACCATTCCGTTCTTAAAGACGTTTTTATCACTCGGCGACAGATTGGGAAATTCATGAATATTAACGCCTAAGCTGTGACCGAGAGAATGGGTAAAGTATTTTGAAAGGTCGTACTTAGTAAGATATTCCCTTGCTATAGCGTCGCCTTCGCAGCCGAGCATACCCTCCGTAAATTTTTCCTTTACGAGCATATGGGCGGAATAAACCTTATCGTATACATTTTTAAACTCTTCGTGCCGTCCGTCGTCGCCGAACAAAAACGTACGAGTACAGTCCGAACAATAGCCGTTGATTTTACAGCCGAAATCGATAAGGACGGGGTCGCCGAACTTTAATACGCTCTTACCCGTTTCGTGATGGGGAACGCTAGCGTTTGCGCCGAAAGCGCAAATCGTTTCAAAGCTCGTACCGCTTGCGCCGTGCTTTCTCATTAAAAATTCAAGCTGAGCCGCAACTTCGTTTTCGGTCATACCCTCTTTAATCAAGGGCAAAAGCTCCTCAAACGCCCTATCGGTTGCCACACAAGCGAGCTTTATATTTTCGATTTCCCCATCGTCTTTTACAGCCATTGCGTCCTTGAACGCCGAAGAGCTGTCCACTACGGTAAAACCGCTATTGACCAACGTGTTATATTCGTTTGCGCTTATTCTGTCAAGCGGCATCGCAATCGTCTTATACCTGTTCAAAAGCTCTGAGAGAGCAGTTCCTCTCGGATATTCTAAGACCTCAATCCCGCTACCGTTTAGCGATTTTTGCGCCGCCTCTAAATAGCGGCTGTCGGTATAAAACTTTGCGCCCGCACCATCGCAGACTACTACGCCGAAGGAGCTTGCAAAGCCCGTTAAATAAAACCTTAAGTCCTCATGTTCGGTGACTAAAGCGTCGGCTTCTACACCTTCAAATACCTTTTTCGTTCTGTTAATCATCGTTATTTACTTTCGTACTATTTTACCAAAAATATCTTTATATGTCAACAGTATTATAAATTTCTTTCATCGCGCGGGCGTCCTCTGCCTGAGTTCCGTCGGATTCGCTAACTATATAGGGCTCTAATTTCAACTGCTTGAGGGCAACCGCCAAAGGGGCAAATTCAGGTCCGTAAACCGTGTCGTCAAAGGTCAGATGCTTAATTTCACCCTTGCCTCCATACATTATTTTTGAAAAATGAACGTGGAAATTTTTAACCCTGTCGTAGCCTAATTCGGCAATCATATACTCAAGGCGGCTTTTATAATCTTCAACCGTGCGTAAACTGCCCTGTTCCCTTGCATTTATATGACCAAAGTCGATTGCAGGGACAAAAATCTTATCAATTTTGCAGAATTCAACCACTTCTTCCAAAGTTCCGATTTGCGCAAGCTTACCCATTGTCTCAGGGCAGAAGTACATATCTTCAAACCCGTTCAAATAGATATAATCGCACAAAACCTTAAGCCTATCCGCAGTGCGCAAAACGGCTTCTTCCCTCGTTGCCTTGCCCTGTGCGGCGGGGTGAAATACTACCCTTTTACCGCCCAAAAGCTTTAAATATTTTGCGCTTTGCAGGACGTAATTATAGGATTTTTGCGCCGCCTCGTCGTCCGGGTTGGCAAAATTGATAAAGTAGGGTGCGTGAGCGCTTATCTCTTTACCGCTTGAGCTAAACGCCTCTCCTATCTCAATTGCCTTTCCCTCCGACATAGTTACGCCCCTGCCGAAAGAATATTCAAAGCAATCAAGGTTAAATTTATTTAAATAGTCGGGTGCCTGTGCAGTGTGCTTATAGCCCATTTCATAAAAGCTTAAGCTATTGCCGCTCGGTCCAAACTTAATCATTAGCGGTTTCACCACCCTCTATCTTTTCTTCGCCCTGCTCTTTTTCGCAGTCTTCGCAAACCGCCGTCTCTTCAACCGTCTCTGTCTGTTGTTCTTCAGCTATAACCTCTTCGGTTGCGGTTTCTTTGATTACAGTTTCTTCAGCTATGACTTCTTCGGTGACGATTTCTTCGACAGCCGTATCGTTGGAGACTTCCTCAGCCTCTGCTACTTCAGTTGCAACTTCTTCAGATTTTACGTCTTCGGTTGCCGTCTCCTCCGCCGAAACCTCATCTACTGCGGTTTGCTCGCTTTCGCAAGTCGACTCGACGTCCGACTTAACCTGAGCGCTTAATTCCTCTGCAGAAGAGAACTTTTCTATATCACGGATATAGGACACGAAATTGACCGTAAGCACTTTGCCGTACAAATTGCCGTCGTAACCTTCAAGATAGGTTTCGAGAGCAACTCTGTCGTCCTCAAAGGTAGGACATGTGCCGAAATTAGCCACTCCGTTATAGAGAGTACCGTCTATTTCACAGCTCACATTGTAAACGCCGTATTTAACGGGATATTTCCACTCGGGGAAACAAATATTGACCGTAGGAAATCCTACGACGG
This sequence comes from Candidatus Coproplasma sp., assembly GCA_051887755.1. Classification (GTDB taxonomy): domain Bacteria; phylum Bacillota; class Clostridia; order Christensenellales; family Borkfalkiaceae; genus Coproplasma. The sequence continues at coordinate 609 of JBJFAF010000103.1, read as the reverse complement.
TAGTACCCCTGCCTGCCCCCTTTACAACTTCGCCCGTGACGGAGTATTCCCTGCCCAAAAGTTTTGCCGCCTTTTCTGCGTCGCCGACGTCAAGGCAGGCTTTAATCAAAGTCGTACTGATTTTTTCTCCATCGTAATCGACGTCCTTGACGTTCATATACCAAACGCCGTTCTCGTCGTCCTCGGCATAATTTTTAAGGGTTGACGCTTTGCCCTTAGCCCCTGCGCCGAAACGGAAATCTTTACCGCTCATATATGCCTTGACGTTGATTTTATCCTCTATCTCGCCGAGGAAATCGAGGGGAGCGATTTTTTTGAATTCCTCGTTGAAATCGATTGCAAGCACGAATTTGACGTTGAACTCTTCGAGCATTGCAACCCTTTCTTCAAAGGAATACAAAAGCTTACCGCTCTTGCCGTCTTTAAACATCATAACGCCCAAATCAAGCCCGTTAATCTTTGCCTGAAGTTTAGCTTTCTTTAAAAGCTCCCTGTGTCCGACGTGGATAGCGTCGAAACAGCCAAGCACTATAAGTGCAGGAAACTCGTATTGGTCTTTTCCGTACTCGATTATTTCTAACATAATTTAGTCCTCACTTTCATAATTCC
>JBJFAF010000102.1:0-3070 GCA_051887755.1 Candidatus Coproplasma sp. | reverse complement strand
AAAATTGCCTTTTTTGTACTTGTTTCTTCTCTTTATGCAGTTGTCAATCTTCGTTCCACCAGCGAAAGCGGCGGTCGGTTTTGCTTTTTGTTTTAAAGAAAAACCAAGCTGTCATTTGCGACAGCTTTTATATAATATCAAACGGTAAAAAATATGTCAAGTACTTTTTTAAAATTTTTTTAATAATTTAAAGTTTTTTTGTTAAAAAGCTGAATTTTACACCTACCCGCCGTAACCCTGTTGAACGGGAACAGGCTTTGTTAGCAATTTACAATTTTATCACCGTTATCAAGCAAAAAAACGCATCCGTTACGCCACGGGTGCGCTTTTATTATAGTATGCAAAACAGCGAAAATTATGCCGCTTTCGCCTTAACTCAATTTGTAACAAAGTTCGTTAAGGTATTCCAAGCTTTTTGTAAGCTGCGCAAAGTCTTCGAAGTCCTTTCTGTAGTTTTCGATTAACACGTTTCCGTTAAAGCCGCAATCTTTAAGCCGCTTAAAAAGCTCATTAAAGTCTGTTATACCCTCGCCGGGAAGACACATCTTTCCGTCTGCGTTCACGTCGGAGATATGAACGTAGGCGATTGCCCCCTCAAGCTCCTTTAAATACATCGTATAAGGATAGCCGCTCTTGCGAGCCTGTTTTATATCGAACACCCCGTATAAGTTAGGGCATTTTTGCCGAACCGCAGTGAAAAAACCGGGGCGGTTATAGGCGTAATAGGCGGTGTTTTCGAGGCACAGATTGACGCCGTAGCCCGCAACGAAGTCGTAAGCCGCCGCAATCTGTTCGGAGACGAACCCTAAATCCTCGCCGTCCTTGCCGCCGATGCGGGCAAAGCCGTGGAATGTATAGTTTTTACACTTTAATAGCTGAGCCGAGCGTGCAAGCTGGTCTAACCAATAATAGCCGTCCCCCCTCACCCTGCGGGAGGAATTGAAGAGGTTGCACTCGAAGTTGAGCGGCATTGCGTGTACCGAATTAATTTCCAACCCCTCTAACTGCGGCGCAAGCGCCTTTGAAAATTCGGGGCGGTATTCGTAAAACGAGGAGAAAAAAATCTCCGCAACGGGCGCACCAAGCTTTTTGATTTGCAACGCCGCCTCTTCCGTGGGTAGTTGAGGGAAGAGCGTGGCTGTCGATATACCTGTTTTCATAACCGAATAATAACACATCGGCAAGAAAAAATCAATACTCAAATCAAATTTAGCTAAGTTTTTACGCCTGTTGCGGAGATAAATAATTCTCTAACGGAGATGATTATTTCTCGTTTAATTAAGGGTTAATCAGTGCTTATTCTGCCCCTTTATAACGTTCTGGATTTTTCCGTATTCAAAACCCTTTACGTTTTCAAATACTTTTTCGTAGTCGTAGCCCTTACCGTAGTGCTTTTTGTTCATCTCTTTGGACTTATCGCCAAAGGTGTAAAGGTATACGTCGTTGCCCTCTTCGTCCTGCGTAACCTCGATTTTAAACGTGGTCTTGTTTTCGCCTTCGGTAACGGTCACCTTAATAATCTTCTTGCCCTGCTCCGTCTCTTCGGTAAAGGTAAGCTCGGTTTTGACGCTGTCCTTTTCTACGGACATCTTAAGCTCGGTTTTGTCATCTTCGATTTCGTATTCGAACTTAATCTTTTCTACGACCTTTTTATCCTCTACCACTTTGTAGACGAGCGAAGTTTCGTCGTCCTCCGTTTCCTGTTCCATAACGATGTAACTGCCGTCTGCAAGAGTTACCTTGAAGTACGCCTCGCTTTCGCTCTCTTTTACGGAGGTTTCGGTTTTGCTGTAGCCCTCGAGAGCATAGTCCACGCCGTCGATTACCATAACACCTTCGATAGAGTACCTCGACTTAGTCTCTTCATTGTCGCCGTGCGTCTTGCTCTCGCTGTAGTCTAACGTGGAGTTATAGTACATCGTGTAGGATATGATGTTGCCCTCTAAATCGCTGAAGGATACGACCTCTTTAACTGCATAGCCTTCCCTGTCCGATTCGGTGCGGACGTAGCTTAAGCCGCCGTTTGCAAGCAGGTTTTCAACTAAAGCCATATAGCTATTGACCTTTTCAAGCTGTTCTTCTGTGAGCTCTGAGGAGGGCAATTCGGGCTTGACCTCGGGATTATAACCGGGGATATGACCGGGCTTAACGGGAGGAAGTTCGGGCATATCGGAGGGCGTTTCGGGAGTTTCGGGAATTTCAGGTTCTACAGGCGTTTCGGGAGTTTCGGGAAGTTCCTCGCCCTCTACGGGAGTTTCGGTGGGTTGTTCGCTCTCTTCGCCGTCTACGGGCGTTTCGGGGGTTTGCTCGCCCTCTTCGCCGTCTGCGGGAGTTTCGGGCGTTTCCTCAACCACTTCGCCGTCAGCGGGAGTTTCGGGCGTTTCCTCAACCACTTCGCCCTCTACGGGCGTTTCGGTTTGCAATACCGACGTCACATCAGACATCTCCGCAGCGGAAATAATCGAGCCGATTGACGCCGCACCGTAGGAATATAATTCGTTGGAAGAGTTGATGCCGTCCGCAACGGAAATGCTGTCGGCTGTTTGGTTGCCGCCCTTGTCCGCCGTGCTTGAAGACGTGCAACCTGCCGTAGCGCACACGCCGCCGACGAGTGCCGTTGATAGAATTAAAGAAGTTATAAGCTTTTTCATAGTATTTTCTCCTTATCAAATTTGGCTTACCCCTATATAACAGCTATCCTTTTGCTTTTGTTGGAAAAATAATGAAAAAATTTATAATTATTTTTTTACCGCATAAATTGCGCACAAAAAATAGAGAAGGTTTTTGCCTTCTCCATTTTTTTATTAGTCGTTTGCCTTTAACCGCGTTTCCAATAGTAGTTGTAATAGGTTGACCTAAGATACTCTGCGGCGGTGGAAGTATTTGCTAAATCAGTACTTGAAATACTTGTGCCGCTCGTAGCTGTACTATCAGTTAAACGCCACCAACCGCTTATATTTTCAAAAGTAACACTGGTTAAACTGTCGCAACCATAGAACGCCCAAGCGCCGATACTTGTTACGCTGTTGGGAATAGTTACGCTCGTCAAACTACTGCAATAATAGAATGC
>JBJFAF010000101.1:0-3070 GCA_051887755.1 Candidatus Coproplasma sp. | reverse complement strand
AAACTATGAAAAAAATCGTAACCATGGGCGAAATTATGCTTCGTCTTTCCACCCCCAACAATGAGAAGTTCATTCAGGCTGATGAATTCGACGTATGCTACGGCGGCGGCGAGGCTAACGTTGCAATATCCTGCGCTAACTACGGACACAAGGCTGAGTTCGTAACCGCAGTTCCTGCAAACGAAATCGGCGACTGCGCAGTTGCAGCTTTAAGAAAGTACGGCGTTGAAACCGACCACATCGCTCATTGCGGCGAAAGACTTGGTATCTACTACCTTGAAACCGGTGCTTCTATGAGACCTTCTAAGGTCGTTTACGACAGAGCTCACTCTTCAATCTCCACCGCAACGGCAGCAGATTTCGACTTCGATGCAATCTTCGAAGGTGCTGACTGGTTCCACTTCACGGGTATTACTCCCGCAGTTTCCGATGCGGCTGCAGTTTTGACCGAAGAAGCTTTAAAGGCTGCTAAAAAGCACGGCGTAACCGTTTCCGTTGACCTTAACTTCCGTAAAAAGCTCTGGTCTTCCGAAAAGGCTAAGAAGGTTATGACCAACCTTATGCAGTACGTTGACGTATGTATCGGTAACGAAGAAGACGCTGACCTTGTTCTTGGCTATAAGCCCGGCGAAACCGACGTAACCAAGGGCGATTTGGAACTTGCAGGTTACAAGGATATCTTCCAGAGAATGTGCAAAGACCTTGGATTTAAGTATGCAATTTCTTCTCTCCGCGTATCTCACTCCGCATCTGATAACGGCTGGTCGGCTTGCATTTACGAGGCAGCTTCCGGCGAGTTCTATCACTCCAAGGAATACAGGATTTGCCCCATCGTTGACCGTGTAGGCGGCGGCGACAGCTTTGCCGGCGGTACCATCTGCGGCTTCCTTGACGGCAAGAACTTCAAAGACGCTCTTGAATTCGGCGTAGCAGCATCTGCATTAAAGCACACCATTCCCGGCGACTTCAACCTCGTAAGCAGGAAGGAAGTAGAGGCTTTGGCAGGCGGCGACGGTTCCGGTCGTGTTCAGAGATAATTAATCCATATATTATACACGCACACGCCACATGTGCGTGTGCGTGTATAATACTCTTTGCGCATAAGCTTCGCAATAGTACGTCGAGCTGTGGCAACTCTCAGTCACTTACGCCTAAGTAAGCTCCTTCGAGTTTTCCGCACTCTCCTGCTCTTGCTCGCTTCTCCGCAAAGGAACATACCCTGAATAAGGTGAAGAATATTTTAAAATAGATTTAACCACATTTATTCTTTATTCTCTATTCTTTTTAATTATAAGGATATAAAATGCAAATAGCTTTCAGAACGCACGACTTGGGCGTCAAAGGCGCACAAAGTGCGGTTGAAAAAGTAAATAATTGCGGAATAGACGCAGTTCAGCTCGTGGCGTATAAGTTCATAGACGAAATACCCTACAAGGTAGGTGCGTTAAACGCCGAAAACGCAAAACAGGTCGGCGACGCCTTTAAAAAGGGCGGCGTAAATGTAGGGCTTATCGGGGCGTATTTCAATCCCGTTCACTCAAATAAGGAAAAGGTTGCTGCCTGCAAGGCGATTTTTAAGGACTACTTAAAATATTCTTCCCTGCTCGGTTGCAATATCGTCGGCAGCGAAACGGGTTCGTTTAACGACGATAAGTGGACGTACAACCCCTTAAACCGTACCGAAGAGGCTTTGAATACGGTTATTGAAACGTTTACAGAGCTTGCAGACTACGCCGAGAGCGTAGGCGCATATATCGGTATGGAGGGTGCGGCGGGTCACGTCTGTTGGAAGCCTTCCGTGCTGAAAAAAGCGGTGGACGGCGTAAACCGCAAAAACGTTAAGGTCATATTCGACCTGTACAATTACCTCGATTCTACCAACTACGAAAATTATATGGAAATATTAGACGAAGGCTTAAAGCTCTTTGCAGGCAAGATAGTCGTATTCCATATGAAGGATTTCGTGGTGGAAGAGGGCAAGGTAAAACAAGTTCCTCCCGGGAAGGGCAGGTTCGACTACCCCGCAATCCTCAAAAAAATCAAGGCGTACGATAAGGATGCGATTTTGGTTTTGGAGGGCACGACGGGAGAGGACATCATCCCTTGTACACAGTTCGTAAGAAGGACGTGGGAAGAAGTATAGTAAAAACGAAAAGGAGTATTAAATGAAATTCGACGTAAGATATGCAAATCACCCCGACGACTCTAAGCACTACGATACCGCTGAGTTAAGGGAAAAATATTTAATTGAGAAATTGTTCGCAGAAGACGATATTCTGTTGACCTATTCCCATCAGGACAGAATTATCGCAGGCGGCGCAATGCCCGTTAAAAAGACCTTATCTTTGGGTACTTTTAAGGAGCTTGCTACCGCATATTTCCTTGAAAGAAGGGAAATGGGCGTAATCAATATCGGCGGCGCAGGCGTTATAACGTTAGACGGCAAAAAGTGGGAAATCGGCACTAAGGAAGGTATTTATATCGGTTTAGGCACTAAAGAAATCGAGTTCTCTTCCGTAGACGCAAACAACCCCGCTAAGTTCTACATCAACTCCAGCCCCGCTCACAAGAGCTACCCCACGGTTAAAATAACCAAACCCGTCGAGGGCGTAACCCCTCCCGAAGGCACTCGTTACTGCGTACAGCGTCACTTGGGCGACCAAATCGGCATCAACAAGAGGACGATTAACCAGTTTATAGTCGGTGACGTATGCGAGAGCTGTCAGCTTGCAATGGGCATGACCGAGCTCGACCCCGGCAACGCTTGGAATACGTTACCTTCCCATACTCACGAAAGGAGAATGGAAGTGTATATGTACTTCGAAGTACCCGAGGACCAAGCGGTCATTCACCTTATGGGTACGCCTACGGAGACGAGGCACATAATAATGCACAACGAACAGGCGGTTATTTCGCCGTCCTGGTCAATTCACTCGGGCGTAGGCACTCACAACTATACCTTTATTTGGGGTATGTGCGGCGAAAACCAGACCTACGACGATATGGACAATATCAAGACCCAGGATTTAAAGTAATTCGGGGTAGCTAAAATAAATTTTTAATCAAGAGG
>JBJFAF010000100.1:4003-13015 GCA_051887755.1 Candidatus Coproplasma sp. | reverse complement strand
TTTGCAGGTTCGCCGATTGCCGTAATCTTGATTTCGGTGTAGGGCTGTCTGTGACCCTGCTTTTTCCTCTCGTTCTTCTTAGCCTTGTACTTGAAGACGATGATTTTCTTTTCCTTACCCTGTGAAACGACCTCAGCGGTAACTTTCACGTTTTCTACTTCCTTGCCAACGGAAACTTTATCGTTATCCGCCGTTAAAACAACGGGGAAAGAAACGATGTCGCCTACGTTTGCGGCAAGCTTTTCCACCTTTACGGTGTCGCCAACGGAAACTTTATATTGCTTATTTCCGTTATCAAAAATTGCGTACATGGTTTGTCCTCCTCTAACCAGTCTCGTCGGATACATAATTGCCAAAGGCGTAGGCGGTGCGGTTAAGATTTTTTGCACACTTAAAAAAGCCCGTTCCGAACGGCTCGGGAAATAATATAGCATAATCAAAAGCCCTAAGTCAAGCATTTTTAATATAAACAGTATATAAATCGTGCGGTTGGGCAAATTATTTTCAATCAACCTATAAGGAGATTTTTTTATGGAAAGCATTAAAAACGACAGCGAAATCCTTGCTGAAATTTACCGCAACGCACAGCTCGGGCTGACCTCTATAGTCGACCTTCTGCCCGAAGTGGACGACGAAGAGATGAAGGAGGAGCTTACCCGTCAGCACGAGGAATACGAAAAGATATGCTCGGAGGCGGCGCAAATTGCGGCAACCTTGCAATTAGATTTAAAAGAGCCCTCGCCCATAAAAAAGGCGATGATGTGGTCGGCAATCAAGATGAACACCGCCGCAGACAACAGCCGAGCCAACGTTGCGCAGATGATGATTAAGGGTACGGTTCAAGGTATAACGGGTTTAAAGACCTCTATGGGCGAAAGCGAAGAGGTTATGAACGGCGAAATCAAAAAGCTGCTTAGCAGGACTATTGATATGGAAGAGGGCTTTGAAAGAAAACTTAAAAGCTTTTTATAGGCGCTTTGTAAATATACTTCGTAATAGTTCGTCGCCTTTACGTTTTGTCTCGGTCATTTACGTCTATGTAAACTCCCGTCGCCAAAGCCGCAGGCTAAAAAGGACTTCCGCAAAAGATTTGCGAAAGCAAAGATTTGGCGGAAAAAGAAGACGCAACGAAGCAAAAGAAGCCTTTGAGATAACAAAGGCGTTAAAGCGCAGTTTGCGTTGACGCACTCGTATCTTTCCAAAGCCGTTAGCCCAAATAAGGTGAAGAGTATTTAAAAAAAATCTACGCCTTAATCTTGCTTTCCCTAAAGAATAGGGAAAGTGGCTTGCGCCAAAGCGCAAGACGATAGAGTTTGATGTTTCAAACAAATCGACTTTAATTCCGTCCTTAAAATTTTTCGTCAGGTATTGCATTATAAAAAAAATATGATATAATATTATGCGACGAATAACGTTAAGGAGAATAAAAATCATGACCAACGAACAGAAAATCGAACAAATCAAGAAAATGAAGATTGTTCCCGTAGTAGTACTCAATTCTATCGAGGAAACTTTGCCCAAAATGCAAGCTCTCGTAGAGGGCGGACTTCCCTGTGCGGAAATCACTTTCCGTACGGCTTGCGCTGAAGAGGCTATCAAACTCACCGTTGAAAAATTCCCCGATATGTTCGTAGGCGCAGGTACGGTTATCAACCGTGACCAGTGCGAAAGAGCTATTGCGGCAGGTTCAAAATTCATCGTTTCCCCCGGTTTTTCCGAAGAAGTTGCAGACTGCTGTGCAGAGCACGGTATGTTATACCTTCCCGGTATCGTAACCCCTACCGAGGCTATGGCGGCAATTGCCAAGGGCATTACGACGCTTAAGTTCTTCCCTGCGTCCAACTACGGCGGACTTAAGACCATTAAGGCAATCTGTGCGGCGTTCCCCTATCTTCGTATTATGCCTACGGGCGGCATTTCCGCAGACAACATTTTGGAATACCTTGCGTACGACAAAATTCTCGCTTGCGGCGGCAGCTGGATGATGAAAGGCACCCCCGAAGAGATTAAAGAGGCTACGGCTAAGGCAGTTGCGCTCGTAAACGCATAAGCTAAATTAATTTAAAAAGAAAAATCCTAAACGCCCTTGCGCATAGCTATACGCAAGGGCGTTTAATTGCTTGGGTCGAAAATAAGCGCAAAACCTGTTAAAATATTACCCGAAAAGGCTATTAAACGTGAATTATTTTTTCAGATTAAGCAATTAATTTTCAATTCGGGTTTGACAATACGGTAAAGCTATGATAGAATAATAATTGCCGAGATATTAAATAACGTTTTTTTCGGCGATAAAAGAGATTAATTTTATGGAGGAAAATAAATGAAAAAATTAACTAAACTTCTGTCCGTATTCTTAATTGCGGGCGCAGTTGGTACAGGTGTGGCAGGCATTTCTGCTTGTAGCACTAAAGAACCTGAGACACCTGAACACGAACATACCGCCGCAACCGAATGGCAGAGCGACGCAAACGGTCACTGGCATAACTGTACCGCAGACGACGGTGCAAAGCTTGATGCGGGCGCACATGTGTGGGACAACGACCAGGATACAACCTGTAATACCTGCGGTTATGTGAGGACTGTAACGCCTCCTCCTGCAACGGGCTATGTAATCCCTGCTACGGCAGATGACATTATCGTTGAGGGCTACGGCGACGCTGATGTTCAGCTTTCCCCCGAAAAGACCTCTCATGCAATAGATAAGAGCGCAATCAAGGTTTACCTTTCCGCTAACGGCGTTAAGGGTGACGAGGTTCCTGCTGAAAACTTAGAGATAAGCATTAAGGACCCTACAAACCACGACTGCGAATGGTCTAATTTAAAGGTAGACGGCGCATATAAGATTAGCGTAAGCGTAATCAACGCAACGGTTGCAGACGGAAGCGATTATCGCCTCGACGATTTCACGTCTACCAAAACAGTAACCGTACACAACGCTATCGTCGCAAATTCACTTGCAGTTAAGGAAGGTGCAACTCTTACTCAGGTACAGGGTGCGAACATTATGACTTCTACCTGGACCTATGAAGTAACCAGAGAAAACGGCGAAAAGGAAGACGTTTCTGTTGATGACGTAGTTGTCGGCACAATTGACACCAATTCGGTTGGTGAGAATAAGACGGTTGCTATATCGCTTAAGAGCAATACTAATGTAACGGGTACCGTTACTTATACTATAACTGCTGACGAGACCAAAGTTATGCAGTCCTACGTTCTCAATTTCAACAACTGGACCTCTGAGCAGGAAGCAGCTGTTTCTACTTCTTCCGATGCATCACCCATTGTTATCAACGATATATTTACCGTTGTTGCAGGTATGGGTGCAATAGCAAACGAAAATACCGAAGGTGAAGGTTTATTATTTACTAAGAGATTAAAGTTCGGTGGTAAGACTACCGACGCAGGTTCTTCTGTTGGTGTTAAAGAATTAGATAAGCAGAGATATATTAAGGTAACTGCTGCAGATGCAGGTACGCTTACCATCTACGCTTACAGCAATACAGGCACGGCACCTGCAGACGGCGCATTGCCCACTGTATGCACGACAAGAAAGGTTGCAATTTATAGCAGCCGTACAGCCGCTGATGGTACTAACAAAGCAACTTACAGCGGACAGGTTGGTACATCTCAGGATACTTACGAAAAGTACATCTCAATTCACACCTTCGAATTGCCTGAAGCAGGCGAATATTATATCGTAGCTGAAGGCGGCGATATCTGCTTCACTTACGTTAGACTCGATATGCGCCGTACTCCGGGTGCAGGTATAGAAGAGGTGAAAGCGCCTACAGGTACTGACGAGCTTGTAAAGATTTCCGTATCAACAGCTACGGCTGATTATAAGCAGACGCTTACGGTTGGTAGTGCTTTCACCGTAGATTCCGAATACACTATTAAAGGCGTTGTTGCCAATAACGTTACAGGTGTAGTTGCAAGCAACGGTGCAATTACCGAAGGCATTACCTACTGGTTGGGCGAAACTCAGTTGATCCCTGGTGAGACCACTATGGACGTGCTTGGTAACAACACAATAACCGTTAAGGTTGGCAGCCTCTCTGCAACCTATACCGTAGTTGTTAGCTCTGCAGTTGACGGAATTACGGGCATTAACGCATCCGACACGCTTGCAGGCAAGCAGGTAGATACGGCGAGTGACACTATCGCATTTACAAAGAACGATATTAAAATCGACCTTGTAGGTGTTAACGCAGGCGCAAGCGTTACCTCTTATACCGTAAAAGTTGACGGCGTAGCGTTGACCGACACCGTAAACCTCATCGTAGGTACTCATACAGTTGAGGTTACCGCTAAGGTTGAAGCAGGTACACAGAATGCAGAATTCACAGATACGTTTACCATTACCATATCTGTTAAGGCAGTTGAAGGAGCTCTTAATAACGTGGTTGTAGATTCGACTATTGTTTCAACTGTAACAGGTACTTTGACGGCTGAAACAGTTTTGGTTGACAATGCAAACGGTAAAGTGTTTATAACTGCTGCTACTGATAAAACGGTTGTTGTTGAAGCTGATGCAAAAACTTATGGCGATAATAGCTTTACCCATAGAATTAAGCTCGGCGGGACGGGTGCTGTGGCAAATCGTTCAATAGGTATCGAGGTTAAGCAGGGCGCAACTATTGTTGTCTATGCAATCTCTTCTTCCGGCTCTGCAGCAAGAGACGTAAAGCTCATGAACGCTGACGGCACAACTGCTACCGCAACCGGAACTCTTGACGGTGGCGCTATGGGTCAGGTTGACGGTGCGGCTCTTCACAAGGTCGAATACACCGTAACCGCTGCAGGCACCTATTACTTCTGTTCCGCAGCGAGCGGCTTGAACGTATACGGCGTTGAGATAATCTATTCTTAATTGCTTAAGCCAAGTAACTCAATAACTAATAACTAACGCAACACGCCCGACGGTTGAAAAATACCGTTGGGCGTATAGCGCAAAAAATAAATAAAAGGAAATAAGTCGATGAAAAATAAAAAACTCATTACTGCTTTATTGTCCGTTGCAATTGCAGGTTCGGCGTGTAGCGCTATCGTGCTTGCCGCTTGCAATAAGAAAAACGATGCAGAAGAAAGCGGAAGAATTATATGGGTTGCCGTAGGCGGAGGCATCGATTCTACAGGCGCTGAAGACGACCCCAGAGATTTGAGAGACACCCTTATGGACGACGAGTTGCAACCCGGCGACACCATTATGGTCAAACCCGGCACTTATAATTACGTCGACAGAATAACCGTATTTAAGGGCGGCGAATACAATAAATATCTTACGATTAAAAATGCCGACCCCACTCAAGAGGCAGTTATATCTTTCTATAACATGGCTTTCGCATCTACCAACCGAGGCGTGCAGATTTATTCCAACTATGTCCATTGGGACGGTATCGATATCTGCGGCGCAGGCGATAACGGTATGTACATAGGCGGCAGCTATAACATTATCGAGAACAGCGAATTCTACGATAACAGAGATACGGGCTTACAGCTCGGCAGAAGTTACAGCCCCTCGGGCGATATGTATCAAGAGTTTGCAGACATTAACTATTGGCCCAGCTATAACCTCATTAAAAACTGCACTTCGTACAACAACTACGACAACCAGACGTACGGTGAAAACGCCGACGGTTTCGCCGCAAAACTTACGGTAGGTTACGGCAACGTGTTCGACGGCTGTATCGCATACCGTAACTCCGACGACGGTTGGGATTTGTTCGCTAAGACCGATTCGGGCAACATAGGCGCAGTAATCTTATACAACTGCGTAGCTTTTGAAAACGGTTATATCCTCGAAACGCAGGAGGAATTCAATAAGAAGTTCCCCGCATTCGACACGAGCACGGCAGAAAACGACCAAAAAGTCTATACGACGAGTAAGGGCGACGGCAACGGCTTTAAGCTCGGCGGCTCTATAATGACGGGCGAAGTTTTCCTTGAAAACTGCCTTTCGTTCAACAACCGTATGCACGGCGTAACCGACAACTCCAACCCCGGCGTTATCTTAATAAATAACGTAACGAGCTATAACAACGGCGTCGGTATAAACAAGGACAAGACGAGCGAGCAGTTCGGCTGGATTGATAAGAGCGTATCCAACGGTGAAGATAACGGCTGCGGTAACATCAACCTTGCACGTCAGACATACAGCTATAACCACATTTCGAACACGCTTTCCGTCAACGACGGCAACATATTCAGCTGTGACGACGAGTACAGAGGCACCGTTGAAAACTCAACCTTCAGTATGAAGGATTCCAACGTGAAATATACTGTAACCGGTCAGGACGAATACTATTCCGAAACGGGCGACAAGGGCGTAAAGGGCGTTGCGGATGCGGCTACAGACTTGTTCTATGAGCTGCCTGCAAACAATTTAGGTCTCAGCACGGAGCTTGACGCACCTTTCAGAAACCCTGACCACTCTATTAATATGGGCAATCTGCTTGCACTCAAGGACGCTAATGCAACTCAGGGTTCCAAGCTCAACCTTACTTCGTGGGAAGATTATCCTCACTACTCGATAAGCGACTTAACCAAGCTTTCGAGCAAGGATGAGGCAGACGCTCAGGCGGTAATCGACATGACCTACGTTCCCATCAGGACGGAGGCTTGCTATCAAGATTTCAAGGTTGTAACCAAGATTGCCAACACCGAAATCAAGTGGACTTCTTCCAATTCGGAAATTTTAAGCGTAGGTACTAAGCGTGGTACTTCGCACTCCAACCACAGCGACGTAACCGTTACGGTTAACCGTCCTTTAGACGCAGATACGAAAGTAACCTTGACTGCTACGGTAACGTGCGGCGAAGTTACTAAGACGAGAGATTTTGAAATTAACGTAAAGAAGAATACGTTCAGAATAGGCGAAATTCTTATTGAAGGACTTGACGGTGACTCCATAATCGTCGATAAGGGTTCGAGCATTGCCGATTATAGACTTGCAACGCCCACCGTTGTAAACGGTACTTCGGACAGCGGCGTGCTTATCGATGCGACGTACTATAGCCGTACATACACCGTTAAACACGGTACCGTAACTTCTCCTAACTTCGACAATCCTAACGATTACGAAGATATGAGCAGGTTCGACGTAAGGACGCCCGGTATCTGGCAGGTAACCGAAGTTATTACCTTATCCGACAGCATTACGCTCGGTAAGGCAGTGGACGGAAGCGGTACTGCTGACAGAGTACAGACTAAGGTCTACCTCATTTATGTTGCCGATACGGCTGCTGCGGTTGACTTTATGGACAACGAGTCATCCCTTACGGTAAATAAAAACGGCTATACGATAACTGGCGACTTAACCAGTCCCACCGGTTATGTCTATATGCTCGACCTTCCTACAAGCGAGGCGGCTCCTTCCGTAGAGGAGATTAAGGCTAACGCCAATACCGAAAAGAGGGAGTTCCGTGCAACGAGTATTGAAATGACCTTCGCTCAGGAAAACACCTCCGATTATAACGTTTACTACTTCTTGGAAAGCCCTGACGGCACTTCGCAGTCGCAGGTTTATACCAAGCAGGTAAGAACAACAGAAGTATCTACCAAGGCTCAATTTGAGGCTATGCTCAAGACTAACGCTAATAACCAGATATTCCTTCTTCAGAACGATTTGGATCTTGAGGGAACCTTAAGCATCAGCGATACTCCTTTCGTTGCAGTATTCAACGGTATGGGTCATAAGATATACAACCTCAATATGGAAAAGACGTCGTCCGACTCTAAGGCATACGTCGCTATATTCAGGGTTGTCGAAGGCGGTACGATTATGAACGTTACCTTCGAAGATATCACGCTTACCGATGAAATCGACAGCACTACGGCTATTATCGGTTGGATGAAGGGCGGCTACATTGCAGACGTTAAGTTGCACAATATTCAGATTAACGGTAAGGACAGGGTTGGTTCGCTAATAGCTGAAGTTCACGCAGAGAGCAAGGCATTCTCCGTAACCCATATCGAAAGGGTAAGCGTAATCAGCGATAAGGACGATGACGGCAGGCATATTTGCAGCGTTATCGGCGATAGAGCAGGCGGTCTCGTTGGCTTCCTTCAGGCTGGTTCGGGCGGCGACGGCTGGAATATCTGCTACATCAAGGACTGCTACGTTGATACCGAAATATCGAATAAGACCACGACGGCTTATGCGGGCGGTATCGTCGGTAGGTTCGACGCAAGAAACGTCAACGACTATCTTGAAATTATCACCTGCTACTTCGTAGGCAGCATTTACACCGAGAAGTATGCTGGCGGTATCTGCGGCGGTTTCTCCGGCGGACTTGGTAAGGCGGCTATAATCAGCTGCGTAGGTTACTGCAATATCTACTACGGTATCGACAGGAATCTGCTCGAGGCGTCTGAAAAGAATGGCTCCTGCATTACGGGTTACTTCGTAACTAATGCAGACGCTATTGTAAGAAACTGCTACGCTAAATTCGACGAATACAATGCTAACTACGGCGTAATCGCATTCGGATATGTAGACGACGAAGGAATCGGTTTCCCCGATATAAACAATAAGTTGTTCTGGACGGATACGATTAATTCCTACACCACGGGTGCACACTACGAATACGACATTTACTATGATTTCGATAACGTTTGGGAATTCGTGGACAACGGCAGTACTCTTAAAGCTCCTTACATCATGCTTAAGTAATTAAGCCTGACGCAAGAAATATTGATTAATATAAAATATTGATTGATAAGTAAAACATCGGCGGCGCAAACCTTTGCGCCGCCGATAATGTTTTTTTTTGTTGAGAGGCATATATGCCGTATATACCGCCCCGCTTGACTTGTGAGGAGTTGGTTAGGTGAATAGCAATAAAGAAACTCAGCTCAACGCCTAATTACGGGACATTCCCGCTTGACTTGTGAGGAGTTGGTTAGGTGAATAGCAATTAAGAAACTCGGCTCAACGCCTAATTGCGGGTCACACCCGCCCCGCTTGACTTGTGAGGAGTTGGTTAGGTGAATAGCAATAAAGAGACTTGGCTC
>JBJFAF010000100.1:0-3903 GCA_051887755.1 Candidatus Coproplasma sp. | reverse complement strand
CCCGCTTGACTTGTGAGGAGTTGGTTAGGTGAATAGCAATAAAGAGACTTGGCTCAACGCCTAGTTGCCACGGAAACCCTTGCCTAAAATCTCGTTGGCGTCGGTAATAATCGTAAACGCACTCGGGTCGAGCTGTTTTACCTTTGCCTTAAGCCTTGCCGCCTCGCCACGCTTACAAACGGTTATAATAACGGTCTTTTCGTCGCCCGTATAGCCGCCCGTCGCCTTATAGGCGGTGTAATCTCTCTTCATCTTATCGGTTATGTGCTTTCCTATTTCCTCGGGGATAGAGGTTATTATCGTTATGTACTTGCTCTTGCCTATATCCTCTATAACGCCGTCGATAATAAACGCCTTAGCGAAAAGCCCCAAAATGGAGAACAGCCCCGCCTGAATACTGCCCGTAACGAAGAAGGTGGAAAAGGCGATTGCAAAGTCGGTGATAAGCAGGGCTTTGCCCGTGTCGAGACGGGTGTATTTTTTAAGTATGAGGGCGATAATATCCGTTCCGCCCGACGAGGCACGGCAGTTGAATATGATTGCACTGCCTATGCCCGTCAAGAGCATTGCATAGACGAGTTCCATAAACGGCTGATTAGTTAAAGGGATTAATTGCCCTGCATCGTCCTTTTGGAAGGGGAGGAGAATTTCAAACAGCAAATTTTCGAGCGAGTAGACGAGAGAGCAATACGCCGTCTTGAACGTACAGCCCTTACCTAAGAAGATAAAGCCGACGATAAGCAGGAGGATATTAACCGCCATATTAATATTCGCCTGCGTGATAATCGCAGGTGCGTACTTGGAAAACAGGTTGGAAAAGATTATGGAAATGCCGCTTACGCCGCCCGTTGCGAAGTTGTTGGGCACTTTAAAAAAGTACACGCCGACGGCGACTAAAAGAGTGCCTATATTTAGCAAAGTCCAATAAATTACCGTATCTTTGACCTTGCCTTTTCTCGGCGTTTTTTCAGGTTTATTTTCAGTCGATTTTTCTACCTGTGCATCGTTAATTTTATCCATTTCATATCTCCCGAACCGAAGTCCATTTAAAACCGCAAACATATTATCACAATGCTAAGTTAAAGTCAACGATAGCCTAAAAAATACTTGGGGGATTAACGCAAAATTGCGTATTGACTTTACGCTTAAATTATGATACACTTTGAGTTGGTAAATAAAGAGAGAAATCTATGATTAACAGAGAAACGCTTTTTACAGACGAAACAGAGAATTTTAAGACCCCCTACGAACCCAAAGCGGGCGACAGCGTAACGCTCACTTTCCGCACCTTAAAAAACGACGTGGATAGAATATATGCGGTTATCAACGGCGTTCAGCACAAAATGAAAAAGACCTATAGCAACAGTGAGAGCTTTGATTACTTTACCTACACGTTTAAGTGCAGGGGTAAGGCGGTAAGCTATTACTTCGAGCTTGAGGACGAGGACGACAGGATTTTTTATAACCGCTTAGGTGCGGTAAACAGCAATCAGGACGAGTATAATTTCGGCTTTGTAGTCGGTCAAAAAGTGCCCGACTGGGCAAAGGGCAGGGTGTTCTACCAGATTTATTGCGACAGGTTTTGCAACGGCAACCCCTTAAACGACGTGGAGGATAACGAATATTACTACACGGGCGGACATTCGAGAAAGGTCAAGGATTGGTATTCCCTGCCGAATACTACCGACGTAAACCGCTTTTACGGCGGCGATTTGCAGGGCGTGGAGCAAAAGCTTGACTACCTTGAAGACTTGGGCGTGGAGGCGGTTTACTTTAACCCCTTATTCGTCTCGCCCTCTAACCATAAATACGACACGCAGGACTACGACTATATTGACCCTCATCTTGCGATAATAGAGGAGGACGAGGAGCACGCTATGCAGTCCTGGGAGCATCATAACGG
Organism: Candidatus Coproplasma sp.; assembly: GCA_051887755.1. Classification (GTDB taxonomy): domain Bacteria; phylum Bacillota; class Clostridia; order Christensenellales; family Borkfalkiaceae; genus Coproplasma. Next base: position 2,000 of record JBJFAF010000100.1, on the reverse strand, counting down.
CTACGCCCCCAAATATATCAAGCGAGTTACGAGTAAGACCAACTTAGAAAAGTCCAACGAGTATTTTAAAGACTTGGTTAAGAAGATGCACGATAAGGGCATTAAGGTCGTAATGGACGGCGTGTTTAATCATTGCGGCTCGTTCCATAAATGGCTTGACAGAGAGGGTATTTACCTTGCGCAGGAGGGCTATGAAAAGGGTGCGTTTCAGTCCTTAGACAGCCCGTACAGGGGGTACTTTAAATTCTTCCAACCTCAGCTTAAAACGAGCGAGTACGAGGGGTGGTGGGGCTATAAAACCCTGCCTAAGCTCAACTACGAGAAGAGTAGCGAACTCTGCGAGAGCATATATGAAGTGGGCGAAAAGTGGGTTTCGGGCGATTTCTGTACGGACGGTTGGAGGCTTGACGTCGCCGCAGACTTAGGGCATAGCGAGAAGTTTAACCATAAATTCTGGAAGGAGTTTACAGGCAGGGTTAAAAAGGCGAACCCTGAGGCGTTTATCTTTGCCGAGCATTACGGCGACCCCGAGGCGTGGCTCAAGGGCGGAGAGTGGGATTCGGTTATGAATTACGACGCCTTTATGGAGCCTGTGACGTGGTTTTTAACGGGTATGGAAAAGCACTCTCAGGGCTTTGACCCCAACAAGTATTTAGACGGCAAGGCGTTCTTTGCGTCGATTACGAAGAATATGGCTCGCTTGCCGAGGGCGGCTTTAGACAGTGCGATAAATCAGCTTTCAAATCACGACCATTCAAGGTTTTTAACCCGTACCAACCGCAGGTCGGGCACGCTTAAAACTCAAGGCGCACAGGCGGCGGGGGAAGGCGTTGACGTAAACGTGTTCTACCTCGGCGTGCTTATGCAGATGACTTGGCCCGGAAGTCCCGCCCTCTACTACGGCGACGAGGTCGGGCAGGTCGGGTGGACTGACCCCGACAGCCGCAGAACCTACCCTTGGGGTAGGGAAAACTGGGATATATATAACGTGCATAAGGCGGCAATAGCCCTGCGCAAGAGCATTCATTGCCTTAAAATGGGTTCGCTTTTGCCTTTGGATGCGGGCGACGGATTCGTTGCGTACGCAAGGTTCGATAAGGAGGACTGTGCGGTCGTGATAATTAACGCAGCAGAAAAGCCCGTTGCGGTCAACGTGCCCGTCTGGCTTGTTACGGGCGAGCGTACGGACAAAATTACGAGGGCGTTTGCAGTGGGGCTCGGTAAGGACGGCGTGCCTGAAAAATTAGACGTAAGGTTAGGTCGTGCATATATCGAACTGCCCCCCAAGACGGGTTGCGTTTACAGCAAGCAGTTTAAATAAAATTGGTTAAAACAATCGTCAAGATTGTATTAAATGGGAGATATTCAATGGAGAACAGATTTTTCGGCGATTTAGACAGGTACTTATTCCACCACGGCACTCATTATGAGCTGTATGAAAAGATGGGTGCGCACATAAGAGAGGAGAACGGGGTACGAGGAACTCACTTCGTGCTGTGGGCGCCTTCGGCAAGGGCGGTCTGCGTCGTCTCCGATGGCAACGGCTGGACGCCTTGGCGTGACATAATGGAAAAGGTGGACGATTCAATCTGGGAGCTCTTCGTCCCGGGTATGTGCGAAGGGGTTAAATATAAATACCTCGTCGTTCAGGCAGACGGAAAAGAGGTCTATAAAATCGACCCCTACGAGTACGGCAGCGAAAAACGCCCTGCCAACGCCTCGGTCGTAACTAACCTTGCCACTTACGAGTGGGGTGACGGAGAATACCTTGCTCAAAAGAAGGGCGAAAACTACCTTGAAAAGCCTATGTCTGTATATGAAGTGCATTTGGGCAGCTGGAAAAAGGACACCTGGAAACAGGACGAGGACCAGTTCTTAGACTATCGCCGCCTCGCCTACGAGCTGTGCGAATACGTTCAGTATATGGGCTATACGCATATCGAGGTCATGGGTATCTGCGAATATCCCTTCGACCCCTCTTGGGGCTATCAGGTAACGGG
>JBJFAF010000099.1:0-3096 GCA_051887755.1 Candidatus Coproplasma sp. | reverse complement strand
TTCTCCTTCTTCTAATATTTTAACCACTTCGCCGACTGCCTGATACAAGTCGTCGTTAATTACCGTATAATCGTATAGGGGGGCTTTCGATAGCTCGTAATCGGCTCTGTCAAGCCGCATTGCGATTACGTCTTCGCCCTCCGTTCCTCTGCCCCTCAGCCTTGTGTATAAAGCCTCTTTATCGGGGGGAGCAATCATAACCAGCACGGCTTTAGGCATAGACTTCTTTACGCTTAAGCCGCCGTTTACGTCTATTTCCAAAATCACATCGCCCGTTAAAAGCTTTTCTTCCACGAACCTCTTTGGCGTGCCGTAATAGTTGTCAAAGTGTTGCGAATACTCCAAAAAGCCGCCCTCTGCTATCGTCTTTTCAAACTGCTTTTTGGTTATGAAAAAATAGCTCTTGCCGTCGACCTCGCCCTCCCTCGGACTTCTTGTCGTACACGAAACGGACACGCAGGCGTTGGGGCGGCGTTTTAGCACTTCTTTTACGATAGTGCCCTTACCTACCCCCGAAGGTCCGCTAAGCACTAATAATTTGCCCTTACTCAACGTTCTGCACCTGTTCCCTGATTTTTTCTATTTCGTTCTTAAGCTCTAACCCGAGCTTGGTTATTGCCAAATCGTTGGACTTTGAACAAATCGTATTCGTCTCTCTGTTGAATTCCTGAACTAAAAAGTCGAGCTTTCTGCCCACCAAATCGTTGCGGGCGATTTCCCTGAACTGCGAGATGTGAGAGCCGAGCCTCGTAAGCTCTTCGTCGATATTGCTCTTATCGGAAAATACTGCGACCTCGGTCAACAGCCTGCCTTCGTCGTAGTTTACGCCGTCGAGATAATTTTTAATCTTCTCTTCCAAACGCTTTTTATAGTCTGCGGCGACTAAAGGCGCGCGCTCCTTGACCTTACCCACGAGCGTTTCCACGAAATCAACCCTCGAAAGCATATCCTTAGCAAGCTTTTCTCCCTCGGTCTTGCGCATAATATTAAGCTTGTCCAAAGCGGCGGACAATGCGCACTTTGCGCCCTCCGCAAGCTCGTCGTCGCAGGAGGCGTCCTCCTGCTTTAATACGTCCTGTTGGCGCATTAACGAAGACACCGTAAAGTCGTTTTCAAGCTCGGGGAACGCCTCTTTGAGCTTAGCCGCCGTATCCACCCAAACTTTTGCCGCCTGTAAATCGACAGAGGTTACCGCACGGTTTTCCCTTTTGTCGGTAAAGGAGATATATACATCGGCGTGACCCCTCGTGAGCTTTTCCCTCACGACGTTGCGCAAAACGTCCTCGTAGGACGCTAAAATTCTAGGGCACTTTAAAGACACGTCTAAATAGCGGTTGTTGACCGTTTTGATTTCCGCAACGACCTCCAAACCGTCCCGCTTATATTCGCCCCTGCCGTAACCGGTCATACTGAACATACGATATAGCCCTCGTCATAGATATTTACGCATTATAGATTATACTATATCGCTGCATAAATTTCAAGCCATTTGTAAACTTTTCGCTAAAATTTAGCTTTAGCTAAATAAGCTTAATTTAAAAGTCGGCACCGCACTCGTCGAACAGCCCCCTTCTTCGGGTGGTAACTACCCTGTAACAGTTTTTCAAAGTCGTTTCGAAAAGCGACACGGGGCGGTTAGAGGTTGCGATTACCCCCGTAATATCCGCAAAGAAAGCCACGTTCCCCGCCACCATAACTATGGGAACGCCGTAAATATAGGCGTAAGAGCGTATAAGCTGAGGCAGCATACCGTTCGATAAGTCTTCGCAATGAACGCATATGACGTTACAGCCGCACGCCGCCAAAGTGCCGACGTGTTCGGGGAAGAGCAAGTCGTTTTCTATGCACAAGCCCGCTTTATAGCCGTGCAGAGTATATATACCCGCCGCCGCACCGCTTTTAAACTCTTCGCCGTCTAAGACGTACATCATATCGGTTATGCCCAAAAGCCTGCCCTCGCTTGCGACGGCAACCGACTTTCTCTTTAACCCCCTGCTGTCCGTTATACAGCCGCTCAAAACGCCGCAACCGCATTTTGCCGAATACGCCGCCATAGTCTGCAGCTTACTGCTTTTGCCGTCTATCTCCTCGCCGAAATCAACGCCGCCCAAGGTTGAAAACCCGAAAAGGGCGATATCGCATTGCGGCAAGGGCAGGGCAAAACCGCCCTTCCTTTGAGTTATAACGCAGACTTTCATATACCATACATATTATTTTTGAGCGGCGAAAAAGGTTCTAATAAAAAGACGTACGGCATAACCTTAGAGTATGAAAAAGACGAGCATTTTTTTAGCAGTTGCGGCGATAACCGTCGCCGCCCTACCGCTTTCCGCTTGTAATAACGGCGAAAAGCAACAGACGGATAAGTACGCAATTTACGCCGCCTACAGCGAGGAGGAAGAGAGCTTAAGCGGCACTTGCGAATTTACCTATTATAACCGAACCGACAACGAAATAGACAGCCTTTGCTTTAACCTATGGGGCAACGCCTACAGGGAAGGCGCAAAGTATAAACCCGTCGCCTCAGGCGACAGCAAGGCGTACTACAGCGGCGTAAACTACGGCGGCGAGAGCATCGATAAGGTAGAGGGCTGTGCAAGTTGGGAGGTCGGCGGCGAGGACGAAAATATCCTCAGCGTCAAGCTCAACGAACCCCTGTATCCCGAGCAGAACACGACGGTAACCATCAGCTACACGCTTGACCTTGCCAAAATAAACCACCGCACGGGCGTCACCAAAGAGAGCGTAAACCTGGGCAATTTCTACCCCGTGCTATGCGCTTACTCAAGAGAGGGATTTATTCAAACGCCCTATTATTCAACGGGCGACCCCTTCGTTTCGGACTGTGCTAATTACGACGTAACACTTACGTTGCCCCGAGGATATACCGCAGCGACGAGCGGTAAAGAGGTCGAGCGCAAGGAAGAGGACAACGGCACGACCGTGCGCTATACGCTTGAAAACGCAAGGGATTTTGCGGCGGTACTCTCAAGCGGATTTAAGACCGCAACTCAAAACGTAAACGGCTGTGCGGTGACCGTCTACTATTGCGGCGAAAGGCAGCCCGAAAAAGAGCTGACAGCCATATGCGAGAGT
>JBJFAF010000098.1:0-3107 GCA_051887755.1 Candidatus Coproplasma sp. | reverse complement strand
GTTGATAATCACGGACTCCGTGTATGAGCATACGGAGCAGGTGTGTTCCTTCGTTCCCGTTTCAGTCTGGGTTGCTTCCTTGGTTACTACCCACTCTCCGTAGGTGTGACCCAATGCGGGCAGGCTTGTTTGAGCCTCGGTTATCGCGTTGCAAACGGTACATTTTTTGCCGTCACTTAAACCCGTTGCGACACAGGTTGCGGCTGTACCCGGGATTGTTACCTCGGTATGACCGAGAGCCGGTACGGTATTTTGAGCTACGATAATAATATTGCATACCGAGCAATGCTTACCCTCGGTAAGGCCGGTAGCGGTACAGGTAGGCTCTGCCTCGGGGTCAATCACTTCGGTGTGCCCCGTTGCATCTGTGAGCACGGCACCACATACCGTACATGTCTGCGCGGTAGTGCAGGTTGCCTCAGGGCCGGGGGTATGGCCGGTAGCCGCCACGGTCTTTTGAGCTACGATAACGGCATAACACGCGGAGCAATGTTTACCCTCGGTAAGACCCGTAGTTGTGCAAGTAGGAGCTACCGCGGGGTCAACGACTACGGTATGACCCGAGGTTGCGCAAGCGTCCTCGTAACCGACCTGACCGAGTGTGATTATTTGGTTAAGCGTCATAGCTCCAAGGGCGTTTTCGGCGCCGTTTACCGTGACACCCGAGGTATAATAACTGCCGTTCTTTGCCCCGTTCTTCTGAATGAAGCTTATATCGCCGTTTTCGTCTATTACGTATGCGCTTATTACGATTTCAAGATCTACGTGGTCTGCAAGTCCGTTTATGGATATACCGATACGGTTAAGCGTGTGGTCCTTTATCTCCGCCATTACGGAATTGGTATCTACCGAGCCGTCTGCAACAGTAAGAGCGTCCTTGCCCGTTACGTTTGATACTAATATGCCGTACTTTAACTCCTTGCCTACCTCAAGGTAGGAATTGTATGCGTTTAACGCGTCAATATTTACGATAAATCCGGCGTAGATCGAGGTATTGTCGTTCTTTGGCGAATAGCCGAGAGCCTTAAAGATTGCATCGGCATACTCTGCATCGTAGTTTTCGCCGCAAACGGTGCATACTCTCTTGTATGAGCCTACGTTGTCAAAGCCGTTTTCATAAACTATCCTTATTACCTCGCCCGCCGAGTGACCCGCGGGATTTACAAAATTGGTTTTATCAAGAATTGTTTCGGAAGACGCGGTACCGCTTGTAAGTGCGTTTTCAAAAACCTGATAGATCGTTGAATACTCCGGCTCTATATTCTCTCCGCAATGCGGGCAGGAGGTTATATATCCGTCGTATCCGTATTCGGTACAGGTAGGAGCAAAGGTATGCGGGGTGTATTCGTGTGCGGTGCCGTAATAGATCGTATAAGACGAGCAGGAATTAAATACGTTTGCTTTCGTTATCGGCGCCATGGTATAAACCTGAATGCCGCTTCTCTTATAAAATGCATTATCACCAAAAGTTACGTCGGACTTATGAATGTACACTTTAAGAGTCTTGTCGCTCCTGCCGGTATAATCGCAGAAGCCGTACGTGCCTATTGTTTCGGGACCGACAAGGACAACTTCTTCAAGTCCCATACAGTCATCAAACATTTTTCCCACATTAAGCGTACCTTCGCCAACGTATGCGTAGATAAGGAAGTCACTCGACCAGAATGGGTCGGTGTTGTTGACAGAAGTGCTTGAAAATGCAGCCGTGGCTCCGTCGGGAATAATAAGCTCCGTAATGCTTGTGCGCCCGAACGCTTTTGCGCCAAACGTGTAATTTCCACCGTCGGAGAATTTAATGGAGGTTATCGGAGTATATTCGCTTGTGCTGGACGTTGTACGGAATGAATTTGCACCGAAGGTTATATCCGACGCTCCGAACTCGACAGACTCGATATTACTGCAAGCATTGAATATGTATTGTCCATTAAAGTTGATTGTAAGTCCGTCGCCGACAACTATTTTTGTAAGCGCGGTACAAGTATTGAAGGCTTTTTCCGATATCGTCATATTGTCGCCGAAAACGATATCTTTGAGTGACGTGGCGTTTTGGAATGCGTTGCTGTTTACCGTGACGCCGTCGGAGGCCGAAAAGTCAACCTTTTCTATAACCTTGTTGTTGTTGAAAAGGCTACCGCTATTATTTACCGTCAGAACTCCCAAAGGAACGGATATTTCAACGACGTTTGCTTTCGTGTATGAGGTACCGTCGACCGTAAAGGTCTTTATTCCCGTCAGGGCAAGCGCATAATCGGTAAGAGCCGACGGTGCGGTGTAGCTGTAATTATATATATCGGACAGTTTTACGGTAAGTTCCGTTCTTACCCCGTCAACGTCAACAGTTACCTTTACGTCAACCTCTGTAGGCGCAAGATATGCAACTCTGTCCTGTGAAAAATCATCGCATCTTGAACAGGTATATCTGTTAAGTCCTGCTGATGAAGCGGTAGGTTCTACGATTACATTTTCCACGTAGTCGTGTCCAAGGATGGTTACGTAATCGCCAACGTAGGAATATCCGCACCCCTCTCTCTGACAGGTATAAGTGGTATATCCTTGTTCAAGGCATTTAGGAGGTGTAACAACCGTTCCCTCTCCGCTGTAATCGTGTCCGAGAGCGTCTACGTAGTCGGTTACGTAAGAGTCTGTGCATCCCTCTACGTCACAGGTGTGGGTAGTATATCCTCTCTCCGTACAGGTAGGAGGTGTTACCGTGGTAACGTAATTATGTACGTGACCGACAGCCTCTATAACAACGTCCCTCGTTGCTCCGCAATCCTGACAGGTGTATCTGCCAAGACCGTCGGTATCGGCCCCCGCAGGAGTTACTATCTCGTATGACTCAACGTGAGTTTTTTCCGAGTTATAGTAGTAAACCGCGCTTGTCATATCCGCGCTCGGAGTTATGCCCGTGTATATCGGGTCGTCATCTTTTATAGCATATGCACACGAGGTCGTGCCGGGCTTGGTGTAAAGGTCATAGCCTGCCGTTTTTTCAAGAGTCAAAGTTTCGGTGGTTTCTATATTTCTGTCTTTAAGGTAATAACCTGCCGTTTGCTTTGAGGAAACGTAGCCGTATCCCATTGCAGAGCCGTCCTTTGCGTAGATGA
>JBJFAF010000097.1:0-13179 GCA_051887755.1 Candidatus Coproplasma sp. | reverse complement strand
AAGAGAGCAACGTTCAATTCGGCGAAGGCGGCGCAGGCGCATTTTCGGACGGCAAACTGCTCACCCGAACAAAGGACGGGCTGAATTCCGACGTGCTCTCGGGTTTCGTCCGTTTCGGCGCACCCGAAGAAATTTTATATTTAAATAAGCCCCACGTCGGTAGCGACAGACTGTACGGCGTGTTGCAGTCTATGCGGAAATATATCGAAAGCGAGGGCGGAAAGTACCTTTTTAACACCAAGCTTTACGGCTTTGAAGAGGCGGGCGGCGTCTTGACTGCGCTAAAATTAAAAAACGTGAAGAGCGGCAAAGAAAGTCTTTTGCCCGTATCGGCGGCGGTACTTGCGGTGGGTCATTCGGCAAGGGACACCTTTGAAATGCTTAATTCAAAGGGCGTCTATATGGAACCGAGAGATTTTGCCGTCGGCGTAAGAATTGAGCACATTTCAAAAGAAATATCAAACGCTCAATATTCTCAAGCGGCTAAATATCTCCCTGCCGCAGACTACGCTTTAGTTAGCCACGCAGGTGAAAGGACGGTTTTCACCTTTTGTATGTGCCCCGGCGGCGTGGTCATTCCCGCCGCAAGCGAAAAGGGCGGAGTGGTGGTAAACGGTATGAGCGATTACGCCCGTAACGGAATAAATTCCAACTCTGCGCTTATGGTTCAGATGAAGAGGGAGGACTTCGGCGCAGACGACTTATTTGCCGGGGTACGTTTTCAGCGCAGGTTGGAGCAAATTGCGTTTTGTCTCGGCGGAGAAAACTATAAAGCCCCCGTTCAGCTTTGGGGTGATTTTGAACGGGACAGAGTTTCGGACAGGTTTAACGAGGTTTCGCCCACCTATGCGGCGGGCGTAAACTTTGCACCGCTTAACAAGTTGTTGCCCGAAATTGCCGTCAGCTCTTTAAAGGCGGCAATACCCGATATGGCAAAGAGGTTAAAGGGGTTCGATAACCCGTCGGCAATTTTGACGGGCGTGGAAAGCCGCTTTTCTTCCCCCGTAAAAATTGTAAGGGATTCGGACGGGCAGAGCGCTTCGCTTAAAAATCTCTATCCCTGCGGCGAAGGCAGCGGCTATTCGGGCGGCATAACGTCTTCTGCGGCGGACGGGCTTGCGGTTGCAGAAAAGCTGTTTGAAAGATTTAATACTCTATAACCCAAAAAAATTCATAGAGAATACGACTAAAGTTTACATTAAAAACATTATTTTTTCATACATTTTACACAATGGCGGGATATAATATAGCCATAAAACGAAAGGGCGGCAACGCCTGACCCAACGTTGATTAAACCAGCACACACAAACTTTTTTCATATTCTCTCTTTTTTTGAAAACGCACGGCACCGCCGTGCGTTTTCTTTTAGCAGGTCGTTTTGTTTGACTTTGTAAAAATTTTCAGATAATATTATAATATAAGTTGCAGATGACCCCATCTATGGGGCAGGCTTCGATTAAGAAGCGGGCATATTTATATGCTGTCAGTCGAAAGGACGGAACTGCAACTTTTTTATTTTGTAAAAAAACGCCGAAGTGCTTCGGCGTTTTTTTGAAGTTTAGTTGAATAATTACTTTATTTCGTGTATCCAGCCTTCGGGTGCTTCGATAGTACCCATCTGTATACCCGTTAAAACGTCGTAGAGCTCTTTAGTGACCTTGCCCATTTCGCTCATACCTGAAGGCAGGCAGATTTCTTTGCCGTGGTCGACGATTTTGCCTACGGGCGAGATGACCGCCGCCGTGCCGCAAAGACCGCATTCTGCAAAGTCCTTAACTTCTTCAAATTTAACAGGGCGGTGTTCAACGGTAAGTCCTAAATACTTTTCAGCAACGTAGCACAGCGAACGCCTCGTGATGGAGGGGAGAATGGAATCGGACTTAGGCGTAACCACCTTGCCGTCTTTGGTTATGAATAAGAAGTTTGCGCCGCCCGTCTCTTCAACGTAAGTTCTCGTGCCTGCGTCAAGGTACATATTCTCGTCGTAGCCCTGCTTATGTGCGTCGACGATTGCGTGCAAGCTCATCGCATAGTTAAGCCCTGCCTTAATATGCCCCGTGCCGTGGGGTGCGGCCCTGTCAAAATCGCATACCCTTATGGTAATGGGCTTAACTCCGCCTTTAAAGTAAGGACCGACGGGGGTTGCAAACAGCCTGAACTGATATTCTTCCGCAGGTTTAACGCCGATAACGGGGGAAGAGCCGAACATATAAGGTCTTAAGTACAGCGTTGCGCCGCTGCCGTAGGGGGGAACGTAGTCCCTATTTGCCGCAACGACCTGCTCTACGGCTTTTAAAAACATACCGTCGGGGAGGGTGGGCATTTCCAACCTTGCGGCGGACTGTTGCATACGCACTTCGTTCAAGTCGGGGCGGAAGACAACAACCTTGCCGTCCTTAGTGGTGTAGGCTTTAAGCCCTTCGAAAGCCGTCTGCGCATACTGTAAAACACCTGCGCACTCGGAAATGACTATTTTATCGTCCTCAATTAAACGCCCTTCGTCCCACTTGCCGTTTTTGTATTCTGCGACGAAACGGTAGGGGGTTTTTCTGTAACCGAAGTTAAGCGACGACCAATCCATATCAACTGCCATAGTAAATTTACCTGCTTGAATAAAATTTGCTTTTATTATATAACGCTACGGGCGTAAAGTCAAACGATTGACAAAAAAGGTTGACGATGTTAAAATTGTAAAACGGTCGGCTTTCCGCACCTGAATTCGGGGGTATAAATGTCTACGATAACTTCTATCGAACCGCAGATAAAGGATAAATCACGTTGTTCAATCTTTGTGGACGGCAGGTTTTACTGCGGCATTAAGTTAGAAGTCGCCGTGAAATACCGCCTTAAAGCGGGTATGGTCGTGGATAAAGCTCAGCTCGATAACATTCAGCTTGAAACCGAAAAGGCTCAGGCGGTGGATAAGGCGTTAACCCACATTTCAGCGTCCCCTAAAACGAGAAAACAAATACAAGATTTTCTATCGAAAAAGGGGTACGTTGACGCAGTTATAGACTATGTATTCGAAAGGCTTGACTACTACGGCTATGCCGACGACAGGCAGTATTGCAGAATGTATGCCGAAAGCGTTTCGGGTAAGAGCAAGCGTGCGATTGAGGCTGAACTTTTAAAAAGAGGGATTGATAAAGACGTGATAGAGGAAGAGCTCGCCGACCTGTCCGACGACGAGGACGAGGTGTTGACCCTGCTTAAAAAGTATTTAAAGGGCAAAGAGCCATCAAAAGAAAACGTATATAAAGGTTGCCGCTATTTAATTTCAAAGGGCTACGATTACGATACCGTAAAGGCGGCAAGCGAGAGGATTGATGAAGACTCAGATTATTGAACTTGATGAAATAGACTCGACGAATGAATTTTGCAAACGCTTTTTAGGCGAGGGCGATTTGATTGTTACGGCAAAAAAACAGACCAAAGGCAGGGGAACGAAGGGGAGAACTTTCGTCTCCGACGAGGGCGGCGTCTACGTCTCGGTTATGAAGAGGTATACCGACTTCGACTTCGTAAATACGTTTTCGATAATGATTAACGCTTGCGTCGCCGTCTGCAACACTCTTAAAGCGTTTAACTTAAACCCCACCGTCAAGTGGGCGAACGACGTATTATTAAATGGCAAAAAGGTGTGCGGAACGCTCATAGAAAACCGCCTCGGCGCAGATAACGTCTGCGTTTCAATCGTGGGAATAGGCTTGAACGTAAACAACGTTCTGCCCGAAGAATTGAAAGAGATTGCAACCACTATGAGGGTGTGCAGGGGCAGAAAGTTAAACGTAAAGTCCGTGCGCACACAGCTAATTAAAAATTTGCAAAAGCAGTACACGGTGGAAGAGTATAAGTCCTTCGTCGACTGGTTCGGTCAAGAAGTATATTTAGACACCAACGGCCAAAGGTTTACCGCAACTGCGTTGGACGTGGACGATAGAGGGAATTTAATCTGTAAAATCGACGGCGAAATCAAAAAAATCAGCAGTGCCGAGATGAGTTTGAGGTTAAAATGCAACGCTGTTTAAAAAACGCTACAATGCGAAAAGCCGACAAAGCCGCAATAGACGGCGGAATACCTTCTGAAGAGCTTATGCACAGGGCGGGGAGAGCCGTTGCGCAGGAGATTTCTGGCGCCGTAAAGGCTCTTAACGCCGAAAGCGTTTTAATCGTCTGCGGCACGGGCAACAACGGCGGCGACGGCTACGTTGCTGCTGAGCTTTTGCTTAAAGAGGGTTTGCCATTAAAGGTGTACTCCGTTGGCGGTACGCTCTCAGCCGATTGCCTTAGGGAAAAGCAGGCGTATAGTGGTGAATATGCGACTGAAATAAAGGGCGATATAATCGTCGATTGTCTGTTCGGCACGGGTTTGAACCGCACGGTCGGCGGCGAATACGCAAATGTTATAGGCGAAATAAACAATTCAGGTGCGTACGTTATAGCCGTCGACGTTCCAAGCGGCTTAAACGGTGATAACGGCATAGCATTAGGCTGTGCGGTCAAGGCGGATAAGACGATTGCCATTGCCTATCCCAAAGTCGGGCTTTATTTAAACGATGGTATAGATTATAGCGGCAAAATAACCGTAAAGGATATAGGAATTAATTGCGATACGCCCGACGCCTTGCTTTTAGAGGAGATGGACATAAAAAAATTCTTCCCCGAACGCCTTAGGAACACCCATAAGGGGAGTTATGGTACGGCTTGTATAATAGCAGGGTCAAGTCAATACTTAGGCGCCGCCGCACTTTCCGTTTCCACCGCATTGAAAACGGGGTGCGGGTATCTATACGCCGTCGTACCGCAAGAAATTAAGTATCAGCTTGCGGTAAAATATCCGCAGTGCATATATAGCGATACGCCTTTACTTTCCGCCGACGCAATCGCAATCGGAATGGGCTTAGGCTGTAACGAACAAACTTACAATCTCGTCTGCAACCTTTTAAAAGACTATAGCGGCAAGCTGATAATCGACGCCGATGGGTTAAATAGCCTTGCAAAATTCGGTGTAGGCGTTTTAAAGGAAACTAAAGCGCAGGTACTTTTAACGCCCCATATAGGCGAAATGGCAAGGCTTAGCGGCTTGAGTAAGGAGGAAGTGATTGCTGACCCTATTTACGTTGCAAAGAGCTTTGCCGAACGATACGGCGTGACCGTGCATTTAAAGAGTGCCGTTTGCATAACAAGCGACGGGGAACAGAGCATAATAACCCACCGTGGCACTTCAGCCCTTGCAAAGGCGGGTAGCGGAGATATGCTCTCGGGGCTTATCTGCGGCAATGCGGCAAGGGGGCTTTCACTTACGGATGCGGCAGTCTGCTCGCAATTTGTTTTGGGCTGTGCGGCAGAGCTTTGCTCTCAAAAATATTCTTGCTACGCAACGACGGCTAAAGAGATAGAAGAGAATATTTCTTTTGCAATCAAACGCTTGACAGATTAAATAAAGCCGTGTTAAAATCAAGAGCGTTGAAAGGGAGTAGTTTAAGGCAAATCTCGTCAGGACGGCTATCAAAAGCTCGGGGTTTGACACCGCTAAATTTTTTTCGGTAACAAGACTTTTAACTTAAAGCAATTTAAGTTAAAAGTCTATTTTTTTATAATTTATACATATTAAAAACATTGGGGTAAATTATGGTTCTCAAAGCAATACTTTGGTTTCTTTTGCTCATCGTCGGGTTCGTACTGCTTGTCAAGGGTGCAGACTTCTTCGTCGACGGTGCGGCAGGCATTGCAAAAAAATTGCACGTCTCAACCTTTATCATAGGCTTGACGGTCGTTGCGCTCGGCACTTCCGCACCCGAGGCGGCGGTATCCATTATCGGCGGCATAAAAACCGCAATGGGTCAGCCTTCGGGTGCAGAGGTTATAATGGGCAACGTTTTAGGCAGTAATATGATGAATATCCTGCTTATTCTCGGCATCTCTGCCGTGATTACCAAAATACCCGTAGAAAAGAGCTCGCGATACATTGAAATCCCCTTCCTTATAATTACGAGTATAATTTTTATCCTGCTCGGCGATATAGGCGGCGGCTACGCTTGGTACGACGGACTTATCCTGCTTGCGCTCTACGGTGCGTTTATGGCGTACACTATAATTATGGCAAAGCGCTCGGGTCCCGTCTTGCTCGGCGAAGAGGCGACCACGGCTGTTGCGGCTGAGACGGTCGCCCCCGTACGTTCGGGTTTCGGCGGCTTTATCGATAAGGTTAAAGCAAAGTACGAGGAGCTTTCCGAAAAGACTTGGTTCCTTATAATAATAACCGTAGTCGGTTTAGGTATGGTCGTTGGCGGCGCACAGCTCGTAGTGGACAATGCAACCTATGTCGCTAGCGAGCTTTTGCACTTGCCCACCAACGTTATTGCACTTACAGTCGTTGCGTTCGGAACGTCTCTTCCCGAACTCGTAACCTCTATAACCGCCGCAAAGAGGGGCGATATGGGCTTGGCAACGGGCAACATTATCGGCAGTAACATTGCAAACATTCTGCTCGTTGCAGGCTTGGGCTTTGTAAGCACGGGTGCGGCGGGCGTAACTTTCGACACTAACGCACTTTTGGACGGCTATATGTCCATACTTGCGGCGGTAACGCTTTTAGGTTTCTCGTTCTTCAAAGGCAACAAGCTCGGCAGGGCGGCGGGAATTACTATGCTCGTACTCCTCGTCGGCTACTTCACATATAGAATTTTAGCCGCTTACAACGTAGTGACCCTTCTTCAAATCCCCGCTATATTTACAAAATTTTAATTTAGCTTAATTCCGTATAAAATCTGCCTCTGCCGTCAACAATTATGTGTGCAGGCGGCGTATAATATAGTATTACCGCCCCGTAAAAAGAAAAAGACGAGGTAATGGATATGACCATCAAGCGAGGCGAACTGTACTATGCAGACCTGTCGCCCGTAGTGGGTAGCGAGCAGGGTGGGATACGCCCTGTATTAGTCGTTCAAAACGACGTCGGCAATAAGTATTCACCGACTATTATTGCCGCCGCTGTAACGAGTAAAATCAACAAGGCAAAACTCCCTACGCATATCGAGCTGCCCGTCGGCGAATACGGGCTTGCAAAGGATTCGGTTATACTTCTCGAACAAATTCGCACCCTTGATAAACGCAGATTAAAGGAAAGGATAGGTGTCCTTCCCGACCCTACTATGGCAAAGGTGGATAAGGCGATACTCATAAGTCTGGGGTTTATCAAACAATAAAAAATTAAATCTGCAAAGCCGAATAAGCCTTGCAGATTTTTAATTTTTAAATACTTCGTTCAAACGCTTTTAAAAAGCATATAAAATATGTTATAATGCGGCTATGGCTGAAAATAAAAAGAAATTAAAGTTTAAGGTCAGTTTAGGCAAATCGGGGCTTATTTTGCTTGCGGTGTTTGCGGTATTGCTCACCGCCGATTTAGTGCTTAAATTCTGTGCTGAAAAATATTGTTGGCAGTTTAAGGTTATACCCGGGCTTATAGAGGTCGTCCCCATGCAGTACAACACTGGTGCGGCGTTCTCCTTTTTAAACGACAAGGCGTGGGCGCAGACGTTCTTTATAGTGCTTACGTTTATAATGCTCGTCGTTATGGTCGTTGCGTTTTTGTTAATTCCAAAGCGTTTCGTCGTGCTTAAAGTTGCAATCGTGCTAATTGCAGCAGGTGCTGTCGGCAACCTTGTAGACAGGCTCGCCTTCGCCTATGTGCGTGACTTCGTAAACGTATGGATGTTCGGCAGTATGGCGTGCTGTAACTTTGCGGACTTTTGGATAGTTTTCGGCGTCGTTCTCGCCGTTATCGATTTGCTCTTTTTGAATGAATGGGCGGCTTTCCCCTTGACCAAAAAGGCAAAGGCGGCGCAGGGCAAGCGCAAGCAGGAAGAGGAGGCAAAAAAGGCAGAACGAACCGAAGAGGTTGCCATTCCGCTGGATAAGGCGGAAGAAGAGCAAGTCGAAAGTTCAAAGCGGGACGGCGGCGAGGAAGAATGAGGGAAGTAACCTTTACTGCGCAAAAAAGCGCAAGCCGTGCGGACGTTTTGGTCAGCGAAAATTTGACCGATTACACCCGTTCAGCTGTCAAAAAGCTATTTGAAGGTGGCGGCGTAATCATAGACGGTAAGGCGGCAAAGCCCTCTCAAAGCGTAGCCGAAGGGAGCAATATAACCGTTACTTTGCCTGACCTTGCAGAGTGTATCGCCAAGCCCGAAGATATCCCCATAGAAGTTATCTACGAAGACGACGATTTGGCGGTTATTAACAAGCCGCAGGGTTTGACCGTTCACGCAGGCAACGGCAATTTAGACGGCACGCTCGTAAACGCACTTTTATACAGGCTTAAAAACTTAAGCGGTATAGGCGGCGTCGTTCGCCCCGGCATAGTCCACCGCATAGACAAAAATACTTCGGGTCTGTTAGTCGTCGCCAAAAACGATAAGGCGCATTTAAGCCTTGCCGAGCAGATTGCAAAAAAGTCCTGCCGCCGCACCTACGTTGCCTTGCTTGAGGGCAATTTAAAGGACGACGAGGGTAATATAACGACTTACATAGGTCGCAATCCCAACGACAGGGTTAAGATGGCGGTCGTTCCCCCTGATAAGGGAAAAATCGCAATAACCGATTATAAGGTGCTTGATAGGAATAACGGCTATACCCTATGCCGTTTCGATTTGCACACGGGAAGAACACACCAGATAAGGGTGCACGCAAAATACTTGAACCACCCCATTGTGGGCGACGACGTATACGGAAGAAAGAAGAGGGAGTTTAACTTGAACGGACAGCTTTTGCACGCCTACAGATTGGAATTTACCCATCCTTCGACGGGCGAGCAGATGGTATTCACCGCCCCGTTGCCCGATTATTTTACTGCGGTTTTGCATAAGCTTAATATAAAATTTTTATAATATTGTTGCAAAACGCAAACGTATTTGATATAATTTAATAAATTAAAAAATTAAGGAGAATGTTTTATGGCAAAGAAAAGAACGACTACGTCTACGACGAGCAATTATTCCATCGTAAAAGTATGCTCTTTCGTAGGTTTAGTGCTTGCAGGTCTTGCAGGTTTAATATCCTTTATCCTTTGGCTTTTGAGTAAATTAGGCGTTACTATCAGTTGGGGTAACAGAGTTTGCAGTATCTGCAACCTGCTTTCTCAAATCGCCCTGTTCGTAACCGTCTGGCTTGCTGCTTGGGATTACGTTAAGAGCAAAAAGAAGGTTTGGAGAATAATTTACTTTATCTTCCTCGTGTTTGGGATACTTGGATTGTTTGGATTAAACTTCTTTTAATTAATTTTTTCTCTTCATATATATTCGTAATACTGTGTTAGGTTGCTTTTTTCTCGGGTCATTTACGGTTAAATAAACTACACGTCGAAAACTCGCCTTTCTTGTCTTGCTCGTATATGTGAAGAGCGATGAGCTTGGATAATGTTTAAAGCGGTTTGCGCTATAACGGCGCAAACCGCTTTACATTTTTTTAGAGATAATTTATAATTAATTTGCGCTTTGTAAACATACTTCGTAATAGTTCGTCGCAATGCGGCAATCTTCGGTCGTTTACTTTTATGTAAACTCCCTTAGGTTTTCCTCGTGCTCCTGCTCTTGCTCGTATCTTTACAGAGGAACGTACCAAAACAAGGTAATAATTATGGCAAACCCTTTAGTAGCAATCGTCGGCAGACCTAACGTAGGCAAAAGCACCTTTTTTAACAAGGTCGTCGGCAGAAAAATTTCAAT
This sequence comes from Candidatus Coproplasma sp., assembly GCA_051887755.1. Lineage (GTDB taxonomy): Bacteria > Bacillota > Clostridia > Christensenellales > Borkfalkiaceae > Coproplasma. The sequence continues at coordinate 3,451 of JBJFAF010000097.1, read as the reverse complement.
AACGGAGGACAGACCCGGCGTCACCCGAGACAGGTTATACGCCGACGCAGAGTGGTGCGGTAAGGCTTTTTCCCTCGTCGATACGGGCGGTATAGAACTTAAGAGCGACGATATAATGTGGCGTCAGATTAAAAAGCAGGCGGAAGTCGCAATCGAAACGGCTCAAGTCATTCTCTTTTTCGTGGACGCAAAGGAGGGGTTAACCTCCTCCGACTACGACGTTGCGGATATGCTCCGCCGCAGTAAAAAGCCCGTAATTTTGGTCGTCAACAAGGTCGACGAATATTCCGAAGAAAAGGTCTTTGAGTTTTACTCTTTGGGCTTAGGAGAACCCTTCCCCATCTCTTCCGAACACGGTAAGGGCATAGGCGACGTCTTAGACGAAGCCGTAAGCTGGTTCGAAAAGTACGAAAACGAAGAGGACGACAGCCTAAAAATCGCAGTCGTCGGCAAGCCCAACGCAGGCAAGAGCTCAATTGTAAACCGCCTTTTGGGTTTTGAACGCTCAATCGTAACCGACATTGCGGGCACTACGAGGGATGCAATCGATACGAAGTTCACCTACGACGGCAAGAGCTACACCATAATCGATACGGCGGGTATCCGCAAAAAGGCGAAGGTGGAGGACGATATAGAGTACTACTCCGTAATGCGTGCCTTCGACGCAGTACGCCGTGCTGATGTGTGCCTTCTCGTCGTTGACTGCTCTGAGAACTTGACCGAACAGGACACTAAGATTATAGGCTACGTTCACGAGCAGGGCAAGCCCTCCGTAATCGTAATGAATAAGTGGGACTTAATCGAAAAGGATACGAACACCATAAACAAGTTCAACGATAAGCTTAAGGAAGATTTAAAGTTTATGGACTACTTCCGCCCCGTGTACGTTTCGGCAAAGACGGGTCAGCGTGCGGAAAAGATTATGAAGGAAGTGGACGCAGTGTACGCAAATTCTCAAAGGAGAATTTCAACGGGTACGCTCAACGACCTTATCTTAGATACCGTCCGTGCCAACGAACCCCCTTCTTACAACGGAAAGCGTTTAAAGGTCTATTATTGCTCTCAAGTTTCGGTTGCGCCGCCTACGTTCGTATTGTTCGTAAACAGCACTAACCTTATGCACTTTTCTTATCAAAGGTTTTTAGAGAACACGATAAGGAGTGCCTTTGACTTTTCGGGTACGCCCATAAAAATCGTAACGAGGGAAAAGAAGGAAGACCAATGATTGAATTCGATATTGCTCAAAGCTGGTATTGGTTGGTTATAGGTGCGGTGGTAAGCTACCTTATTGGCTGTTTCCACTTTGCTATTTTAATTGCAAAAATAAAAAATAAGGATATTTTAAAAGAGGGTAGCGGAAACCCCGGCGCAATGAACGTATCCCGTAAGCTTGGGTTTAAGTACGGACTTATAAACTTTTTCTTCGATGCGTTAAAGGGCGTCGCCCCCGTTCTCGTCGGCTACTTCTGCTTTAAAGGAATGGTGTTCAAGGGTACGGACGTGCTCGTTTCCGACTTTATGCGCTATTTCTTTGCATTGTTCGCAGTGCTGGGTCACGTCTTCCCCGTGTTTATGAAGTTTAAGGGCGGCAAGGGTATTTCCACCACGATAGGTCTTTTATGGTGTTCAATCGCCTGCGACACTTGGTGGTTTGCGCTCGTTGGGCTCGTGCTCTTTATTTCGCTCTTCGTGTACGTCTTTTTCACCGAATGGGGGTCTATGGGCTCGCTTATCGGCGTTGCAGGCTTTTCAATATGGCAGGTAATAATTTTTATTCTCCGCTATCAGTCCTGCCTTGCAAACCCCTACGTCATAACGACGCTTATGATAATTTTGGCGCTCAACGTAATAACTTGGGGTGCGCACCATAAAAATCTTCATCGACTGTTGCAGGGCGAAGAACATCATACCTCGCTTAAAAAGATGTTGCACATAGGTAAAAAATCTTAACGGGCAAACGATTAGACAAAAAAATACAGACGGCATTATCTTACGATAACCCGTCTGTTTTATTTTACTGTAAATTATTTTAACTTGTCTTCCTTATCCAAGTCCGTCTTGTCGAGCGATATAATCGAATATTCAATCTTGCGGTTCGCGGCAAGCAGAGCCTCGATAAATTCGTCGTACCATTCCTGCTTAACTACGATAATCATATATTCGCCGTTGGTAAAGGTTACGGTGAGCTTGCCCGTCTTTTTGTTGTCGACGATGCTGTCGATATTTTCAACGTCGTACTTGCTTACGATAAACCCGAATTTGGTCTTAAAATACTTGCCGTCTATAATATAGCAGGAGGAGATTAAAACGCTTATTAAAATCGCCGCAAGACCAACCGTAACGAGGAACATCAAGGTGTACTGCAAAATGGGGTAAACGGGGTCTGCCGCACCCTTAATGCCGTTTGCAATGCAGTAATACAAATTGACGGCAAAGCCCGCAACGCTTAAGGCGATACCGACGTAAATCAACGCCGTAATGAGTTTGGAAAATTTATACTTAAATTTCTTCATGCTTCAATTATAAACCATCGCCGAAGAAAACGCAACGTAAAGATATGTATTTTTATCGCCTAAATGGTTGAAAAATATTTCACAATAGGGTAAAATAAATATTACTTATTCAACAACGGTACGGAGAAAGAGCTATGATAAAGCTTATTAAGGGCGGCGTTTACTATATGCAGGGCAAACTCGTAAGGGAAAATTATGCGTTTATGCTCGAGGCGCAAAAGCAGGAGGCGATAAAGGGAACTTTAGCGTACTCTATTTTAAAGAGCCACAACAAGGGCGACGACGAAAAGTTAAAAATATCCTTCGACGCAATGGCGTCTCACGATATTACCTACGTCGGCATTATCCAGACTGCAAAGGCGTCGGGGCTCAAGAGCTTTCCAATACCCTACACGCTTACCAACTGCCACAACTCGCTGTGCGCAGTCGGCGGCACGATTAACGAAGACGACCACGTCTTCGGGCTTTCTGCGGCTAAAAAGTACGGCGGCAACTTCGTTCCTGCCCACCTTGCGGTTATCCACCAGTATATGAGGGAGTGCGAGGCGGCTTGCGGCAAGATGATTTTAGGCTCGGACAGCCACACCCGTTACGGCGCATTCGGCACGATGGCGGTGGGCGAAGGCGGTCCCGAGCTCGTTAAACAGCTCCTCGGTCAAACGTACGACATCGCTCGTCCCGGCGTAATCGCCGTCTATTTAAAGGGCAAGCCCAAGAAGGGCGTAGGTCCTCACGACGTGGCAATCGCCTTAGTCGGCGCAACGTTCAAAAACGGCTTTGTCAAGAATAAGATTTTGGAATTCGTAGGTCCCGGGATTAAAAACCTTTCAATGGATTTCAGGAGCGGTATCGACGTTATGACGACCGAGACGGCATGCCTTTCTTCCATTTGGGAGACGGACGAAACCGTTAAGGAATTCTATAAATTACACGGCAGA
>JBJFAF010000096.1:0-13269 GCA_051887755.1 Candidatus Coproplasma sp. | reverse complement strand
GTTCACAGTATATTCCTACTTGTGACGTAACCGTTGAAGAAATCGAAGGCGAAACCTATGCGGTTCTTACGCTTGGCGCAGGTTATCCTTCGACAATGACGGTAGTTATTGCCGAATAATTAAAACCTTATATCTGATATAAAATCTTATATCTGATATATAAAAGCAAAACTTACGAGGGCGCGGCGACAGCCGCGCCCTTTATGTTTGACGGCTAATGCTGTCCCGCCTAATTTTTGCCTTAAAAAATGCTTGCAACAATTTTCACTTTACCTATTGATTTTTTATCGGGTATATATTATAATTAGACTATCAAAATATTGTTATTTCAAGGGGGATAATCTATGAAAAACGTAATCGTAGGACAGTCCGGCGGACCTACTGCGGTAATCAACTCCAGCCTTTTAGGCGTGTTTAAGACGGCTAAGGACAGAGGGGCAGACATCGTATACGGAATGGTACACGGCATTAAGGGTCTTTTAGACGGCGACGTCGTCGACCTTTCTAACCAAATCAAGAACGATTTGGATATGGACCTTTTAAAGAGAACGCCTTCGTCATTTTTGGGCTCGTGCCGCTATAAATTGCCTGCAATAGAGGGCAACGAAGAGACTTACGATAAGATTTTCGAAACCCTCAAGAAGTTGGATATTTACGCCTTCTTCTATATCGGCGGCAATGATTCTATGGACACCATAGACAAGCTGTCAAGGTACGGTCAGAAAATCGGCAGTCCCATTCGCTTTATGGGTTGCCCCAAGACCATCGATAACGACCTTGCTATCACCGACCATACGCCCGGTTACGGCTCTGCCGCAAAGTACATAGCCGCTACAATGAAGGAAATCATCCGTGACGGTTTGGTTTACGACTATCCCGTCGTATCCATAGTCGAAATTATGGGGCGTAACGCAGGTTGGCTTACCGCCGCAGCTGCTCTTGCTCGTGGCGAGGACTGCGAAGGCGTCGACATGATTTATCTCCCCGAAAGAGTTTTCGATTTGGATTCCTTCCTCGAAAAGACGGGTACTTTATTAAAGCAGAATCGCTCGCTCGTGATTGCTGTTTCCGAAGGCGTTAAGGTTGCGGACGGCAGATACGTCTGCGAGCTTGCTGAACACGTTGACTACGTCGACGCATTCGGTCATAAACAGCTTGCAGGCACGGCAAGATATCTTGCAGGCAAGGTTGCCGAAAGATACGGCGTTAAGACGAGGGCTATCGAGTTCTCCTCATTACAGAGGTGTGCGGCTCACATAACCTCCCGTATAGACGTAACCGAGGCGTTTAACTCCGCAGGTGCGGCAGTTAAGGCTGCGTTCGAAGGCAAGACGGGCATGGTTGCCTGCCTTAAGAGGGTTTCTGAAGACCCCTATATGTGCATAACCGAGCTTGCTAACGTCTCTGAAATCGCAAACGTTGAAAAGAAGGTTCCCGATGAGTGGATTACCGAGGACGGCACTTACGTTACGCCCGAACTTATCCACTATATTCGCCCTCTTATCCAGTCCGAGATTACGCCTTTGTGGGTTGACGGTCTGCCTAGGCATTTAAAGCTCGTTAAGTAATTCGTTTATATAAACGCTCTGTAAATATGCGTCGTATTTCTGCGTTGTGCTCCGCGCCGCCTTAGTCACTTACTTCTGTGTAAGCTCCTTGCGGTCGGTGCTCGCACGCCTTGAACTACTCGCATCTTTCCAGAGATACATACCCGAATAAGGTGAAGTATATTTAAAAAATAATCTACCACATTTATTCTTTATTCTTTATTCTTTATTCTTTGATAAATAATGAGCATACCCGAATAAGGTGAAGTATTATCCGCCCCGCACGTTTCGTGCGGGGCGTTTCTCATAATTCCGCCTTAATTATTTTCGGCTTTTAATTTTGTTTACGAGGCGTTCGTGCCGCTCTAAAACCGCCGCAGTATAGTCCTGCTGAGGCGAAGCGTCCTCGCAACGCTCTTCCGCATTTTCGTTCGGGGGCGTTTCCGCATCCGAAAAAGCGGGGGCGGAGGTCTTGCCGTCCTCCGTTTTTGCCCCGTTTTGCAAGCCGAGCAGTTTTAACAGTTTAAAAAAATCAAAGTTTTCCGTAAAAAATTAACCTCCGCAACCATATTTTTTATTTAACCGAGCCGTTTTTTATTGATTAAAGTTTGCCGTTGTTGTATAATAACTGAGTATAAGTCTATAACGTATTATCGGAGACAGTATGAGTAAACGTTTTACTAAAATTATATGCGGAGCGGTTGCGGTAATTTCCGCAGCGGCGCTTGCTTTTGCCCCCGGCTGCGGCAGCAGTTGGAAGGGTGCAGACGGCAAGGATACGGCAACTAACGCAGTTGCGGGCACTAACGGCGGTTTCGTCGTAGAGACGGAGAACTACGCCTACTTTATCAACGGCAAATCGACGAACACGCAAGATAATAGTTTCGGTTCGGTTGTAAAGGGTTCGGTTCAGCGTATCGCAAAGAGCGATTTAGCCGCAAACGACTATACTAACACCACGACTATAGTTCCCTCGGTTATCTATTCGGGAAACAATAACGCAGGCTTGTATATATATAACGGTTATCTTTATTACACCACGCCCTCAACTCAGAAGAATACGAACGGCGAAGTGCTTAACTCTAACCTCGATTTCAAGCGCACCAAGCTCGACGGTACGGATACGACTAAGGGCTATATTTGGCAGAGCTCGGACAATGCGGTAGATTACCGTTTTGTTGAGGTTGACGGCGTAGTGTATATCCTCTACGCAATGAGCGAAAACCTCTATGGTTCGTCTATGACGAACATTCACTCTGTAAACTGTGAAACGGGTGTGAATACTCTGCTTGCTTACGGCGTTGCGGACTACGCTTTCGATACTGAAAATCTCGAAAATCCCTATGTATACTATACGATGTCCGTGCCCGAGGCTATGGGTTCAAGCTCGACCCTGAACTATAATCAGCTTTATAGAGTTAGGGCGGACGTAACCGAGAGTCCGAGAGAGTACGACTTCAGCGAGGTTGAAGATTACGATGCCGAGACCGACCCCGTCTATATCAATTTAGGCGACTTCGTGCTCGACGGTATCGGCAAAATGCGTGCAAACAGCGGACTTACGCAGTTTAACTACGGCTATAATAAGAGCGGTGTAGAGCAAAAGCCCGTGCTTTCAAACGGCGATTATACCTACGATATTCAGTGGTATAAAAACGGCGTGGTTTACTTTACCCGTAAAGAGCCCGTCGGTGTGACCCAACTTTACAAGCTTGCGGACAGCGAAATTACCGCCGAGCGCAACGCAATTTCGGCTAACGACGACGTAACGTTATTCATTGCTGAAAACTACACAACCGAATACACTTTCGTCACGATGGACGGCGTTTTATATGCGGTAGAAACGGGCACGAACGGCATCTATAAAAAGCCTATGAACCTTAACACAACTACTAATTCCTATTCGTTCGGCGAAAACGTCAAGATGAGCGACGATTCGTCGGCTACGGCGTTGTTCGTTAAGGAGCAGGGCGGTCACGTCTATCTTTACTATTCTATGACGGGCGGCAACGGCTATACAGTAAACAGACTTGCTATCGACGGCTCGGACGATAAGTATAATAAATTGCCCGTAGAGGACGAACCCGAATACAGGGGAGTCAAGGTTTTGGATTTGGACGCTTGCAGCGGTTGGTATTTACCTGAATTCGTCGGTAACACCTTGCTCTTTGCCTCCGAGGTGGAGGGTATGCAGGACTTCAATTATATAATGGCGTGCGACCTTACGGGTGAAAGCGGCATTATGACGAACGGCGAAATTGAGGCTCTTAACGAGCGCTACGAGGCAATTAGCGAAAAGATTCAAGATTTCGATTCAAAGACTAATTCCGACGGCACTCAGACCTACGAAAACCTTGCGGGTGCACTGAAGTATGAATTCTACACCCGTGACGGCGATTATTTGGGCGAGCTTATTCAGGCGTACGTTGATATAGAGGGCAAGGACGTCGACTATTACTACTCCGAACAGTCCGTACAGATTGCAAAGGACTTTATCGACTGTACGGGCGAATGGGCTACGGATGCGGACGGCAACGCTTACCTTGAAAAGACGATAAACGGAGACGTTAAGGTCAAGTCCAACACGAGAGATTATTACTACTCGCTCATCGGAAAGATGTCCGAAGAGGACGCACAGGCTTACGGCGACTATTTCAAGAACAATAGCTCCTATATGAGGGCGTACCCCGTAGATACTTCCACCTGGTGGGAAAAGCTCTCCACGGGCGGCAAGGTAGGCTTTATAATCGGTATGGTTGCGGCAGGTCTTATAGTAATCGGCGGCGTGGTAGTGCTTACGATTTTCCTCGTAAGGCGTAAGAAGAGAGGCGCAGAGAGCGTTGAAAACGTCGGTAAATTAAAGGTTGATATATCCGACGATAAGAATATCGACGTCTACGGCGAGGATAACGAATAATAAAAATAATACCTTAGGGGGAGTTGTTTTGACAACTCCCCCTAAAATTTTAAATTTGTGTAAATAAATTTACGTTTTTGGTAAAATAATTTATTAAAACAGTTTACAAATACGGCAAATATTAATATAATGTTACAGCAATGAGGGGGGATTGACCATATGATAAGATATATTAAATGTCCGAGATGCGAACTCAATTATATTGACGGAGATAAGCAGGAGTACTGCGACGTTTGTATTGCCGAGATGAAGGGCGACAAGTTAGAGTTTGTAGATTTCGACGACGAAGAACTGAACGAGGAATTGGAGGCTGAGGCAACCGAGCTTTGTCCCGTATGCGGAGTCAATCTTATGCGTGCAGGCGAAAAGATGTGCGATAGCTGTAGAAGTAAGAACGAGTACGAGGAAGAGCCCGAAGTTGACCCCGAGCAGGACGAAGAGTGGAAGAACTACCTTAACGACGACGCCGAAGATTTAACGCTTGACGAAGCTCAGCTCGACGAAGAGTTTAAAGATGACCTCGACGACGAGGAGGACGAGTACGACGAGGTATTCGAAGACGAGGATGCCGACGACTTCGACGACGATTACGACGACCTCGACGATATTGAAGACGACGAGGATGAGGACGACGAAGACGACGAGGACGACGACCTGTTTTAAGTAATAACGAGCATTTATTTGCGCCCTTGCGGTAACAAACCGCAAGGGCGCAAATTTTTTCGTTGGTATAATTTCTCAAAATTCGGGAAAGATTATTGTATGATTAAACAGGGAAACACGATTAGTGCGGTCAAGCGCAGCGTGGAGCAATGCTTTAACAAGCCCGTAACCGTAAAATTGAATTTGGGAAGAAATAAGTTCGTGACCTTTTCCGCAAGCGTGTCGGGCATATACCCGTCGATTTTTACCGTCGAACCTATAGATAAAAACTTTTTAGGCAAGACGACATACTCCTATTCGGAGATTTTGTGCGGAAAGGTTTTTATAACGCCGCAGACTAAGATGGCTTAACGGGGCAGATTTAAACGTTTTAACGTACTAAGGTCAGGCATATTAGGGCGGGGTCAGGCATATTATAGCTGTAGACAATAAGGAGCTATGCAATATGTTGAAACCCGTGCTTAATTCAGAAGACGTTAAAAGACTAATTAAAACGGTTGTAAGCCGTAGCGTGGTGGAAAGCCGCTTCCCGCAGTCGAGCGAGATAACCGAAATTATTGCCGTCGAACCTCAGCTTTGTACGCTTTCGTGCGAGGTTGCGGACGGCAGAGTAAACTACGGCGGCAAGATGGTGCTTACTATCGTCTATTCGGACGAGGATGGCAAACTCTGCCGTATGCAGAAAGGCGTAGAGTTTTCTCACTACTCAGACGACGAAGATTTCGCACCTGCGCAGACGGGGGTATGCAACCTTAAATGCGATAAAATAACCTTCCGCAGGGACGGCTCGTCGTTTGTAATTTCTGCGGTCGTTGCCGCCCATATATGCGTCTACGAACAGGGCGAGAGGGGTTACGTTACCTCCGCAGAAGGGGCGTTTGTAAAAAATGAAGAGTTGAATTTCTGCTCGGTCGTTACTTTTTCGGGCGAGAGCGAGGTGGAGGACGACTTCGAGGCGGATAGCCTTATAGATGTGCTAATCCCGAGCGCAAAGGCGGTGGTATTGTCCGCCGAATGCGGTACGGGCGACGTGGATATTTCGGGCGAGATATACCTTTCGCTGTTTGCTATGCGCAGGCAGAGCCCCGTCTGCATAGAGAGGGTAATACCCTTTAAGACGACCGTGCCTTGCGACGATGCGTCAGCAGGCGTAAACGCTGCCGCCAGCGTGGAAATCAGCGATTTAAATTTGACCGCAAACGTCAACGAGGATAAGGGCAGGTGTAATTTAAACTTCAGCTGTACGATAAGCGCAAGCGGTTGGTTTACGGCAATGCGCTCGGAGAGCGTTGCGGTAGACGCCTTTTCCGCCGATAGTAAGCTTGATTTGACCTTTGCAAGAGAGAGCAACAGCGTATGCAGGGAAATCAAGGTCTATTCGGAGAATGTCAAAGGGCTTGCCGCCGCAAAGAGCAAGCTTTCCTACGACTGTCAGTTCTGTGCCGCAGTACTGCCCGTTGCTGAGTGTGAGTACAACGTCGCAGAGGGCTGTGCCGAGGGTGCGGTAAGCTGTCTTTTAATCTATTTGCAGGGAGGCGAAATAAAGAGCACGGAGATAACTCTGCCCGTATCCGTCGCCTTAAAAGGGGTTGCGCAAAGCGGTCAAAAGGTAACGCTCGATATAGCCGTCAGCGGCATATCCGTCAAGCTTAAAGCCGAGGGCGAGGCAGAGGCAGCGGCAAGCCTTAAAATCTGCGCTACGGTGTGCGACGATAACGAGTGCGTCTTCGTGAGCGCAATGGAGGAGGGCGAGCAAATCGTGCCTAACGACTGCGCCGTATCCGTCTTTTTACCCGCCGCAGGCGACGGGCTGTGGGAGGTGGCTAAAAAGCTTAACAAAGCTCCGTCCGACGTGGTGGCTTGCAACCCCGAACTTTCCTTCCCGCTGTGCGGCAAGGAGCGCATTTTAATCTATCGCAGTAAGAGCGACAGTTAACGCCTATTCAATAAACGGGTGCTATAGCTAAAAAATAGCGTAGTACCCGTTTTTTTTATGTCTTAACGGTTGAAACGGCGTGATTAATGTGTTATAATTGCCCTATGAGTTACGCACGGGTAAAGTCATACGCAAAGGTCAATCTCACCCTCGATATTACGGGCGTACAGGGCGGCTATCATATGATAGACAGCGTGGTCGCCTCAATCGACCTTGCGGACGTTATTTCGGCTAAAAGCCGAGCCGACGGGCAGGTCAACGTGATTATGCATGGAGAGGGGAGCGAGAGTATTGCTCCCGAGCGCAACAACGCAGTCAAGGCGGCAACGGCGTTTATCGACAGGTTCGGCTCTTGCGGTGTGGATATAACCGTATGGAAGAATATCCCCGTGGGGGCAGGCTTGGGCGGCTCTTCCGCAGACGTGGCGGGCGTTTTGAGGGCAATGGCTAAGCTCTACGGCGTGACCGATTTTGCGGCAATCAAGGCGATTGCCGACGGCTTGGGCAGCGACTGTGGATATATGATTAAAGGCGGCTACGCAAGGATTTCGGGCAGGGGAGAGGAAGTTAAACGCATAGACAGCGATTTAAAGGCGTATTTAGCATTATTAGTGCCCGAAGGCGGCGTTTCTACCGCCGAGTGCTATGCGAAGAGCGACGGCTTAATAAAGGGATTGCCCGCAAGCGACAACGCCGAAAAAGCCCTTTTAAACGGCGATTTGGAGGGGCTTGCGCAAAGCCTTAACAACCACCTATTCACGGCGGCTGCGGGGCTGAATTGCGGCGTTGCGCAGGCGGTAGAGGAGCTTAATGAGTTTGCGCCGTTGGGTGTAAATATGACGGGTTCGGGCAGCGGCGTTTACGCCGTTATGGAAAACGAGCAGTTTACCCGCTACGTTCAAAGCCGTTATCGTGGCAAGCACAGATTGATTTTAACTAAGACCGTTTTACCAAAGTCGGAGGATTAAAATATGGCTGAAGAAAGATTGATTGATACGGATAAAGATAAAAAGTACAGAATACGCAAAAACGCTGACGGCGAGGACGAGCTTTTTATCGACGACAGCGAGGACGAAGAGCAGGTCGAGGAAGTGACCTTTATGGTCGAGGAAGAAGAGCCTGAGGAGGGCGAAGAAGGCACTGCCGAGCGCCCTGATAATGCGGACGAAGCCGAGAGCGAAATCAAGAGGAAAAAGGCGGAGGAGGCGGAAACGCTTATAAAAAGCGCACGCAGAGATTGCAAAAACGGTAAGTTTGCGACGGCGGTCGACTATTTGGAAAAGGCAATCGAGCTCGACCCCGAAAACGGCGAGATTTATGCGCTCGAGCTTATAGCCTACACCCGAAACTTTACCGATTATTCAAGGATTGGGGACGCAAAGGAGTACATAGAAGAGCTCAAGAAATATACCTCTGCACAGACCAAGGGGGAGCTTTTTGAAAAATCATCCGACGGCTTGCAGGAGAATATAAATAAATTAAGCAGAAGGGTCGCCGAGCTGAGTGAGGAAAACAAAAAGCAAAAGGCGATAAGGGCAAAGAAGTTTATTGCGGACAGGAATAGGGCAATAGTTTTGACCTGCGTTGCGCTCGGCGTATTTGCCGTATTTTTCGGGCTTTCTACTTATTTCTTCTTGAATATACATTCTATACAGACCAACACGAATTTTATTTTAGCAATCGTATTTACTGCGCTTGAGGTAATTGCCTTAGTCTTTACGGCGGTTATACTTCGTCAACTGCTCACTGCGTGCCGAAGGGTCAGGCTTAACAAGAAAAACACGGCGACGAAGCTCGGACGTGAACTGCTTGCCCGTAAAGCTGAATTAGACGCTTTTACCGCTATATACGAGGCGCTTAAAGGTTAAAATGATTTATTTGGATAACGCCGCAACTACGCCCTTGGACGAGGATGTATTGAACGCAATGAAACCCTATCTCACCGACTGTTTCGGCAACCCCTCCTCTCAGCACCGTTTCGGCAGGGAGGCGGCTAACGCCGTCCAGAAAGCCCGAGACGAAATTGCCGCAATTATGGGCGTTAAGGCGGAGGAGCTTTATTTTACTTCGGGTGGTACGGAAGCGGGCAATACTGCGCTTAAGGGCGTGTGCCTTGCAAATGTGAACAAGGGTAAGCATCTTATCGTTTCAGCGATGGAGCACCCTGCCCTTATAGAGAGCGCAAAAGATTTAATAAAACAGGGCTTTGAGGTCACCTTTTTAAACCCCGACGAAAGGGGTATTATAACGGCGCAGGCGGTTGATAAGGCTATTCGCCCCGATACGACCTTCGTCGCCGTTATGGCGGCTAATAACGAGGTGGGTACTATTCAGCCCATATCCGATATTTATTCCGTCTGCAAGGATAAGGGCGTGTTCTTATACTGTGACTGCGTTCAAACGGCGGGGGTACTGCCGTTTAGTCAATTCCCTGCGGACGGCGCAGGCTTTTCTGCGCATAAGTTCTACGGACCTAAGGGGTTCGGCGGGCTATATATGCGGGGCAACGGTCGATTTACCCGTTTAATTTCGGGCGGCGGACAGGAGCGAGGCTTGCGTGGCGGCACGACTTACGTTGCGGGAGCGGTGGGCTGTGCTAAAGCCTTAAGCAACGCAGTTGCCTCTATGGAGAAAAACAATGCGAAGATATCCTCCCTGCGCAACGAGTTTTTAAAGCTCATCACTGAGCAAATAAGCGCAATTCACTTGAACGGGGATATGCAAAACAGATTGCCTGCTAACGCTAATATTTCCTTTGAAGGTTGCGATGGCGAACAGATTTTGTTTGCCCTTGACTTGCAGGGGATAGCCGTATCTACGGGCTCGGCTTGCTCTTCGGGGGCGGTTACACCCTCCCATGTGCTGCTCTCTATGGGTTTGGGCGAGGCAATGGCTAAGAGTGCGGTTCGCTTTACCTTCGGCAAGTACAACAGCGAAGAAGATGTGTATAAAACGGTAGAAGTTTTAAGTCGGGCAGTAAAAAAAATACGCAGAAACTGAGGTTTTATCGACCCGTAGCTCGTTTGAACGAGTTGACATTTTGGCGTAAAAACTGTATAATAATTAATACAATGAGTGGCTCTTAGGGCGTAAATCCGATTGCGGATTTACGCCCTCGTCTTTTTTATCGGGCGCAAAATAAGCCCTTATTTAAGGAGAATATAATGGAAGATACGCAATCTATGCCGCAGAATAAAATGGCGGTTACTTCGGTGGGTAAGCTTATTTGGAAGATGGGCTTGCCTATGATTGTTTCAATGGTTTTGCAGGCGGTATATAATATCGTCGATACGGCTTTCGTCATCAATATGGGCGAAGGCGGCGTGGCGGGCAATCTCGCCTTGACTTACGCATTCCCTATTCAGCTTTTAATAATCGCAATAGGCGTCGGCACGGGCGTGGGCGTAAATGCGTTACTCTCTAAATCGCTCGGCGAAAGCGACAGGGAAAAGTGCAATAAGGTGGCGGGCAACGGAATATTTTTAGGCGTCTGCATTTACTTAATATTCCTTATTTTCGGGCTATTTGGGGCGAAATACTTTATTGCTATGCAGGCGGGCGGCGACGCTTTAGTCGCCGAAAAGGGTGCGGCATATCTTAAAATTTGCTGTTGTTTTTCGTTTGGCTCAATAGGCTTTACCGTTTACGAACGCTTTTTGCAGAGTACGGGCAAGACGGCTTTTTCTACGATAGCGCAGATTTCAGGCGCTCTCTCAAACATAGTTTTGGACTATGTGTTTATATACCCTCTTAATATGGGCGTAGAGGGCGCAGCGTGGGCGACGGTTATCGGGCAGACGATATCTCTAATCGTTGCAATGCTCTTCCACTATTTTGCAAACAAAGAGATAGGCGGAAGTCTTAAGTATATAAAGCCTGTAGGCAGAATTATTAAAGAAATTTATCACGTCGGGCTCTCAGCGGCGATAATGCAGGGCTTGCTGTCGGTTATGATGCTCGGGGTAAACCTCATTTTGGGTACGGTAGGCGAAAGCGCACCTCTTTTGCAGGGTAGTTTCGGCATCTACTATAAGATAATGCAGTTTGCGATGTTCGCCTGTTTCGGACTGTCTAACACGATAATAACGGCGTTGTCCTTTAACTACGGCACGCATAACAAACAACGTTCTATTGCGTGCATAAAGTGGGGAATAGCCGATTCGGTCATAGTAGCTCTCGTTATAACGATATTGTTTGAAAGTCTTGCTGTGCCGCTTGCAAAGCTATTCGGTATGGCGAGCGGCGAAAGCGGTGAGGAGATTACAGCCGTTGTCGTAACCGCTATACGCATTGCCTCAATAGGATATGTGTTTATGGGGGCAAGCATAGCCATACAGGGCGTGTTGCAGGCGTTGCGGTACTCGCTATATCCCCTTATTATTTCGGCTTTGCGCCTCGTCGTTCTCGTATTTCCTATCATAGGGTTGTTTACACTTGCGGAAGACGTCAGCACGATTATGTGGTGGACTTTCCCCATTGCGGAAATACTGACCTGTGCGTTTTCCGTATTCGTCTGTAAACGGGTTTACGATAAAAAGATTAAGACTATGGAATAAAAAGTTTAACCCTCCGTGCGGCATACAGTTGCACGGAGGGTTTTATAATGTCAACGCCAAAATTTATGAAACTTCGCTACTAAATACATATGACAAGCAGTCAACTTCAACACCGCTTCGTTCATAACAAAAGCGACGCCGACTATTGTCAACGCCAAAATTTATGAAACGGTCGCTACGCTCCCGCCATAAACAAAGATTGCGCCGACCATAGGTCAACGCAATCTTCGTATGATAAGGGGGAAAATGAATGAACTGTGTTAAGGTAAGCACAACTGTTGCTTACACTAATAATTATACTTTTATTCAGTGTAAAGTAAAATGTTTGGAGAAAAATTTTTAAAAAATCGATATTTTGTTTGGCGTAACAAATTATGAAAAAAATGCTCAAATTCACAATATTATGTGTGAATATTGCTTTCAATTACTGAAAATTTACATAATTCGACATAAAAGACAGGAAACGACGGTTGAAATTAACGTTGCGCATAAAATAATAATAATCGGTACGAGCCGCTTTTTTTGCTTGCTTGCGGCAAAGTATACGACCGATATGTAGAACACCGTTTCGCTCGAACCGTAAAGAACGCAAGCGCACCGCCCTATGTAGCTGTCCGCACCGTATTCGCATAATATCTGCGTCAAATAGGCAAGCGAGCCGCTGCCCGAAAAGGGCTTGATGAGTATAAGCTTGGTCAATTGCGGCGGTACGCCTAAGAAGTTAAAGACGGGGGAGAGAAAGTCGGCAAGTATTTGGGAGAGGGAGGAGCGTTCGAACAGCTCGCACATAATAAAGGTACAGGCAAGCAGGGGCAGAAGGGAATAGACGAACTCGACCGCCCCGCCCGCCCCTTTGGTGAACGCCGAGAACACGTTGACTTTTTTAAACGCCGCAATCAAGACGACGGCGATGAAAATTAAAGGAATAACGTACTTCATCTGCGCTTAAACTTACAATATAAAACATATCCTGCTACACCGCACAGGGTGGATACGGCGGTAGCTAAAAACGAGGGCAGGGCTATATCGTGCGGAGCGGCGCTCCCCTGCGCCGCCCTTAATGCGATTACGGTTGCAGGGATTAACTGAATAGAAGTCGCATTAATTATAAACAGCAAGTCCTGTGCAAAGAAGTTGTCTTCCTCTTCAAGCCTGCCTATTGCGGCGACGGCGTACGGGGTTGCCGCTCCGCCTATGCCTAAAAGATTGCACCCTATGTTCATAGAGATATTTTTAACCGCCTCCGCATCCTTCGTCTTAAATAGTTTTCGGCACGCAGGGCTTAAGAGCTTTGCAATCGAGTGAGTAATTTTTGCCTCCTCCGCAACGGCGGAGAGCCCCATCCAGAACGCATATATGCAAAAGAGCGTAACTGCACACTTAAGCGCATTTTCACCGCCCGAGAGGACGGCGGGCAAAAACTGCGTGGGCGAGGATATAAGCATTATTATTGCGGAGATTAAACAAATTAATGTGAATACGGCGTTCATGGTTTAAAGGGCGTCCGTCATAAGAGCTGAAGCGGCGTAGCTTTTGCCCGATGGCGTGGTTATTTACCCTAATTATATTTGTTATATGCGCTTAATATTCTTTAAAATATTTTACTTTTCGCCCTTGATATGGTAATATTTTATAGCTATGAAAAATTAT